>DATEJX010000169.1:0-4191 GCA_035277785.1 Candidatus Angelobacter sp.
TCCTGGCATATGGTACATCGCCCAATGGTTCAGAAATCAGCACTCTTGAGATCATGGAAGTCACCGATGCATGCTCCCCTCAGGACAACACTGACAATCCGCAGCCGCTAGAACATGCTTCAGTGAGGCTGTTGCCGGAAAGGATATCGCGCACACGTGCAGCCAGTGTGGCATGGCTGCCGGACAGTTCCGGGTTCTACTACACGCGGTATCCACGTCCGGGCGATGTTCCACCCGGAGAAGAGGTTTACCATCGGCACGTATTCCTGCACAAAATCGGCGAGGCCGGTAACACGGACGGAATGAAAGATGCTGAGATCTTTGGCCAGGGTATGCACCCGGAGCACTGGCCTTCTGTGAAGCTTTCAGAAGACGGACGTTGGCTGCTGGTAAAGGTAGAACAGGGTTGGGCCAGAACAGAGATGTTTCTGAACGACCTGAAGAACCCACAGGCCGATTTTGTTGCGGTGACTACCGGACAAGATTTGCTTTATGACGGCGAAATATTTGCCGGCGATCTCTACATCACCACCAATGAAGGTGCGCCGCGATTCCGGGTGATGAAGGTGGCGTGTGCCTCGCCGCAAAGGGAAAACTGGAAGGAGATCATTGCCGAGAGTGACGCGGTCATAGAGGAGGCGCAGGTAATTGGCAGGCAGTTGTTCCTGCGCTGCAGCAGGAATGCAGTTTCACAGTTGCGTATACACGCGTTGGATGGCGCACTCACTGGCGAGGTGCAATTGCCCGCTCCCGGCACCATCTTTTCGCTAGGGGGTAATTGGGAGAGCGAGCAGGCGTTTCTCGGCTTCACCTCGTTCGTGATTCCTCCCTCGGTTTACCAGGTGACGCTGGACGGCCGAGTCACACCGTGGGCCCGTGTGGAGTCAGGCATTGATCCCGAGCGATACCAGGCTGAGCAGATCTGGTTCCAGTCAAAGGACGGCACGCAAGTCCCCATGTTTGTGGTAAGCCGCAAAGACATGGTGCGCACCGGCCGTACCCCTGCACTGCTTTCCGGCTATGGCGGTTTCAATGTGGGTCGCACGCCAGTGTTCAACCGCAATGCCATGCTTCTGCTGCTGGAGCGTGGTGGTGTCTACGCGGACGTGCAATTGCGCGGAGGCAACGAGTTTGGCGAAGAGTGGCACCGCGCCGGCATGCTGGAGAAAAAGCAGAATGTGTTTGATGACTTCATTGCAGCGGCTGAACACCTGATTGCGTCCGGCTATACGGATCCGGAACACCTCGCCATCCAGGGAGGCAGCAACGGAGGGCTGCTGGTGGGCGCGGTGATAACGCAGCGTCCGGAGCTCTTTCGTGCCGCTGTGTCACAGGTCCCGCTGCTGGATATGCTGCGATACCACAATTTCCAGATTGCGCGCCTGTGGATCCCCGAGTACGGCTCGGCGCAAGACCCTGAGCAGTTCCGATATCTGTATCAGTACTCGCCGTACCATCGTATGCTCGAAAACGTGAAATACCCGGCAACACTTTTCATGACCGCCGAGTCCGATACACGCGTGGACCCGATGCATGCAAAAAAAATGGCGGCGCTAATGCAATCCGCGGCAGAGAATCACAGCGGCACAGATAGCGATCGTCCGATTCTGCTTCGCGTGGATACGCGCGCCGGACATGGTGCCGGAAAGCCTGTGGCCAAGCTGGCTGATGACGCCGTGGATTTCTGGAGCTTCCTTTTCTGGCAGCTCGGAGTGAGCATTGATTGACTGCAGGCAGACTGTTGTCGCAAAGAAATAAAGTCCTCATGATAGGATTTCCCGCGCTGACGAGGACACAAAAACATGAGAAAAATTGGCTTTCGATTGCTGCTGGCGCTCGCCTTACTGTGTGGCGCGGTAAATCAGCTGACGGCGGTACAAACTAAAGATGCGGTTGACAGCAAATCCGGCCAGGCCTCCGCTCAGGATCAAGGCAAACCCAGAATTGAGAAACCCGCGGTCCACGAATTTGTGATCACAAATTTCCGCACGGAAAGCGGCGCGACTTTGCCGCAAGCGCGCATCGTTTACGGAACCTATGGGCACCTCAATGCGGCACATGACAACGTGGTGTTGCTGCCTTCACATTACATGGCAGATCACACGGGGTATGAATGGTTGATCGGGCATGATCGTGCTCTGGATCCGGGCAAATTGTTCCTGGTTGCGACGGAGCTTTTCGGCAACGGGCATTCCTCATCGCCCAGTAACACACCGGAACCATTCCATGGGCCGCGATTTCCGGTAATGACGATTCGCGACAACGTTGAAGCCGTGCATCGCCTGCTCACGGAAGAGCTCAAGGTGACCCATCTGCGTGCAATTATAGGTTTTTCCATGGGAGCGCAGCAGGCGTTCCAGTGGGCGGTGAGTTATCCCACATTTGCGGATCGCATTGTGGCAACTTGCGGTACGGCCAAGACATGGCCGCACGGGATCGTCCGGCTGGAAGGGCAGATTGCAGCCATTACTACAGACGCTGCGTTCAACAAAGGAGATTACACTTCTGAGCCGAAAAAAGGCCTGGAGGCTTTTGGTATCGTCTGGACCGCGTGGCTGTTCTCACAGGAATGGTGGCGAAAAGAATTGTGGCGCCAGGTCTCGCCGCCGGGATCTACATTTGAATCTGTGGTACATGAGTTCCGCACCAACTTCATTCCGGGAGCTGACGCCAATGATCTCATTCTGCAGATGCATACCTGGGAGAAGCACGACATATCCACCACCCCGGGGCTCAATGGCGACATCAAGAAAGCGCTCGCAGCAATCAAAGTTCCGTTCCTCTACATGCCTTCAGAAACTGACCTTTATTTTCCAATCGGGGATTCACGCTACGAGGCTGGATTTATGTCCACGGTTACGCTGACGCCCATTCCTTCGTTGTGGGGACACACTGCTGGCGCGGGGCCGAACCCGGAAGACCTGAAATTCTTGAATGAAAAGATTGGAACGTTTCTGGCGGAAGGGAAAAGACCTTCAACGGCTCACTAAAATGAAAAACGGCCGGTGGCAATGTTCGCCTCCAGCCGTATTCAGTAAATCAGCTGTTTTAGAGAATGTTGATTGAGATGTGCACGCCGGGATGTACCGGGCTGTACATATAGTATCCGCCGTCAACGTAGTCCACGTAGACCTCGTCCGTGTAGCGCCATCCCGGAGGCAGCGGGCGTGCCATGACGAACCAATACCCGCCGTACTGGAAGCGAGGGCGTCCCTCAACGATGACCGGCCGGACAATCACAAACCGGTGCTCACGTCCAAAATGCTCATGCCAATGCGCGTCGGAAATGCGTCCATAGTGCCGCTCGACGACTACACGGCGTTCCACGACCACAGGCCGCTCGTGCTCGCGAGCTTCATGGCGTTCCCATCCTTCGTGGCGGCCATGGTCTTCATGCTCACGCACTTCGTGCCGCTCGTGTTCTTCGTGCCGGACGACCTGTTTCTCGTGGCGCTCTTTGTCTTTGCCATGGTGATCGTCACCATGATCGTGCTGTGCAAAAGCTGGAACGGTTATGCCGACTGCAAGCGCAAGAGCCGCAGCAAGGCCGTAGCGAATCAATTTCATCTGGTACATCTCCGTTGCTGAATGATTACCAATCCATTGCATTATGCTGCCGTTCCGGCGATCCGTCTGCGGCACCATGGGACATGTACGCGGGAGTCGGCTAATTGCTCTTCTTAAAGGAATAAACAGCAATCAAAATCGCCAGTGCAACAGAGCAAACACCGGCAACTGCAAGAGGGCTCCATATGAATGTCGACACAAAGGGCTCTTTGTAGTCACCGGGGAAACCCCGCCGAAAAATTCCGGTGCAATGGCGTAAAGGTAAAGAGGCAGGCTGAGCAAACCGGCGGCTATCGCCATGACAGCAGAAACACGGAGCAGAAACAAAGCCAGAACGGCTGTGAGCAGAAACAGGTAACCGCCGTAGTCGGCCAAGTTCAGTATTGGGCCAGTCATACGCCCTCCCGAGAATTCTGATCCGTCCAGCGGAAAAGCAAACCAGATCTGCAGCAGAGCTGCAAGCAGGCAGCAGATTCCGAGAAGATAGTTTTGCTTTGCTGGGTGTTTCATTGGTAGAGAAAAGTATCTTTGACGGTTGCCGATTACCAAACAAAAAATCCCTTATGGACGATTCCAGCTACTTTGGTTATAGTGCCGAACCATAGTTTGGGGGATTCTGTGTCT
>DATEJX010000170.1:0-5636 GCA_035277785.1 Candidatus Angelobacter sp.
GTTGTGAATTCCTGTGTGGCTGTTCCAAAACGGCGCGCAGATGAATGCAATGTTCACAACAAGGAGTGCATCGGCTGATTATTGGGGCGGAATTGCGATTATTGCACTGAGGACGTTTGATCGTACTAAAAGCGGCTTGGTCCATCTGCAGAGACGCTCTCCTTGTTGCCGGTGTCTGAAATTCATTGATCCGGATGCTGTGCTGAGCTCGCCCGCGCCAAACGTGATTGGCAATCTCGGCCCGAGGCGACACGATCACAGGAATGAGATCTTCGACCCTGGCGCTTTCCTTCCCACAGGCGGAACAGGTGTTTTACTTGCCAACCCGGACCACCCTGCTTCCAGCGAGACCGGATAGAAGGACGGTGACCCGGTGAATGGGATTAAGCTTCCCACCCGTATCATCAATCTCCATCACAGCAAGAAGCTGGCCGAGATTACAGTAAAAGAGGCACGTATGTACCAAGGTTTGAAGGTATATTGCCTAGCGCGTAAACCTATAGATCCGAAGCCTGGCATGGAAAATGAAATCTTGTTTTCTATTCGTTTTGCGAGTAATTGTGGGCGCTCGGTGGCCTTACTCAGAACGACCTAACTGTTCGATTCATTCCTAAAATTAAACAATTCTAAGCCAGAGTGGTTGAATCAGCTCTGGAGCGTCTAGATACACCACTTTGAATAATTAGATAAAATTTAACGCAACGAGCAGCAGTTTGGGAGCACTATACCGATAAGCGAAGTACAAAAATGCGCCACGCGGTTGCTTTAAATCGGGACCCTTTCCTCTTACCAGTTCTTGTTCGGTCACTCCGCTTAGCTCTACCGCTCTGCCTGGTTCTGGAAAACCCACATCGAAGCCAGCGATGCACCTTCCTGGCTCAAGGTCGAATCTATGCTGTACCGCCGGTTGTTTTCCCTCCTGGCCACCTTCAGTTTTGTTTTAGTTTTTCTTTCTTCGGCACTGTGTCAGGACTTCAGCATCATCGTCCTGCCTGATACGCAGAACGAATCCCAGTTCTTTCCTTCCGTGCTCGATTCGCAAACCTCCTGGATCGTAAACAACCAGAAGGCCTTGAACATTCAGATGGTCCTGGGTGTGGGGGACATTGTGAACGACGGCGCCGACCCCGCGCAGCAGGCAAATGCAGATGCTGCGGCGCGTCTGCTGGACAACGCCGGCGTGCCTTACATGCTTGCCATCGGGAATCATGACTACGATGGCGCAGCTCCCAAATCAGGCCGCCCTGTTATCGGCTTTAACCAGACGTGGGGCCCGACACGTTATGCGGGCTATTCCTATTACCAGGGCATGTTTCCGTCAGGAAGCAATGAGAATTTCTATGGCGTGCTTACCATCAATGGACAGCAGTTTCTGTTCCTGGCGCTGGAATTCAGGCCCAGAAGCACGTCGCTTGATTGGGCAGATTCCATCCTAAACAGCAATCCTTCCATGCAGGCGATTGTGGTTACGCATTCCTATCTGCTGTCCAACGGGAAGCGCGAAGACCAGTGTGACACGCAGGATATGCCTTTGCCCGACAATGCAGATGGCACACTGATGTGGGAACGGCTGCGGAAGCATGCCAATGTAAGCATGGTCTTGAACGGCCACTTCACCAACGGAAACACTTCACATCGAACTGACCTTGGCGACAATGGCAATCTGGTGAATCAGATCTTCACCAACTTCCAGACGGTGGCCGATGGTGGCGATGGCTGGCTGCGGATCATTACATTTCATCCGTCATCAAACACGATTTCGGTGCAGACCTACTCTCCGTTCCTAAACCAATTCATGACGGATTCATCCCACCAGTTCACACTGAACTATCAGAACCCGCATCCCGCAACCGGCGCGGGCAGTATCAGCGGGCGCGTGCGCAGTGCTTCCACGTGTGCCGCAATCTCAGGCGTGACGATCAAGGCAGGAAGTGTTTCTGCCACCACCGCAGCGGACGGCACTTATCACTTGCCGATTGCGCCCGGAAATTACAGTTTCAGGGCCTTTGGAACGGGATGGACTGCATCGACTGCTCCTGAAACGGTGAATGATAGTTTGGATACCCAGCTCAATTTTTATCTGACACCTACGCCGTGTACCTTCAGTACTGTTTCGCCCAGCGTAACCATCTGTACGCCGGCTTCCAATGCCACAGTCGCTTCACCCGTGCATGTAGTGGCTGGGACCACGGATACAAACCCGGTTTCATTCATGCAGGTCTATGTGGACGGGGTGGCTGTGCTGACGAAAAACGGCGAATCCCTGGACGCGCAAGTCACCATGGCGGCTGGAACACATCGTTTGACGGTACAAGCCAAGGATGCGACCGGAACGATTTTCAAGCAGACTGAAAATATCACGGTAAGTACTGCTGCACCGAGCCCAAGTCCCACTCCCACCCCAAGCCCGACCCCAACGCCAACTTCGACACCAACACCTACGCCCACCCCGACGCCAACGCCAAGTCCGACACCAACACCTACGCCAACTCCAACTCCCGCACCAACTTGTACTGCAGGGCCGACATCGCCCTCAGTGAACATCTGCTCTCCTTTGAATGGCAGCACTGTAGGCTCGCCGGTGCATGTAGTGGCGGCAACGAAAGATACGAATACAGTTTCCTTCGTGCAGATCTACCTTGATGGCACCGCAATCCTTACGAAAACAGGCGGCTCGCTGGATACCATGGTCACAATCGCAGCCGGCGCGCACCGGTTCACGGTTCAGGCGAAAGATTCAGCCGGAGTGATTTTCAAACAAACTATCAACATTACCGTGCAGTAAAGCGTCATGAAATTGAGAAGCGTTGAGGAAGTCAGGTCTAGAATAGGCAACAGAAAAATTTCGGATGGGTGAACCTGCTAGTAAGGAGAAGAGAGCGGCCCGCTCACGGTTGCCAAATCGAGGGCGGGCAAGCTCTTGGCGTTCATGTACCTGGTTACTCTTGCCTGAGCACGTTTGCAGGGTCAATTCTGGATGCGCGATAGGCCGGCACAAAGCATGCCAGCAACGCTACTACGAGCAGAACCACTGCGACAGCAGCAAAAGTCAATGGATCAATGGCGCGCGTATCGAAAAGCAAGCTGGACATAAAGCCGGCAAATAACAATGACCCCACCAAGCCTGCGACAATGCCTGCCAGCGACAGCATCAGGCCATGGCTCACCACGAGTTTGATGACATTCGCAATCTGAGCGCCCAGTGCCATGCGCACTCCAATCTCATGGGAGCGTTGCGCCACGGAATAGGACATGACGCCATACAGCCCGACCGAAGCCAGGAGAAGAGCCAGGCCGGCAAAGATGGCCAAAAGGAACATCGATAGGCGGCGACGTGCCATGGATTCCGACATGAGTTCGTGCATGGTGCGAATGCGGTAGACCGGCTGATCCGGATCAATAGCCTGCACCTGCTTCTGCACTGCGCCCGCGAGACTCATGGGGTCGACCTGGCTATGAATGGCAAGGCTCATGGAGCCGAGCGCAAAATTTGTCTGGGAATAGGGCCAATAGAACTCAGTGCGCGACGGCGATTCCAGCGTGCGGTAGCGCACATGATCCACCACGCCGACAATAGTCCGCCACGGTGACTTTGATTGGGGGCCTCCGCTGTGAATGCGTTTACCCAGAGCATCTTCATTGGGCCAGTAGGTTTTGGCCATGGTCTCGTCAATAATGGCCACCGGCTGAGAGCTCTCAGTATCGTGTTCATCGAAATAACGGCCACGCACAAGCTGAATTCCCATGGCTTCAAAATAACCGGGAGTTGCGGGACGCTGGTCGACTTCCGGACTGGTGTCTTTGACTGGGACGGCCTGTGTGTCAACGGTCGCGGTACCGGACCAACCCGCCTGACTCAGCGGCAGCCCGGTGACAGCCCCTGCCGCGTCTACGCCCGGCAGGCGGCGAATGCGGTCGAGCAGCTCTTTGTAAAACAAGCGGGTCTGTTCCGGCTTGGAATACTTCTGTTCAGGCAATGAGAGACGCAGGGTGAGGACGCCATCGGTGCGGAACCCCCCGTCTACTTCCTGCAGGCGTAAAAAGCTGCGGATGAGCAAGCCAGCGCCGGCCAATAACATGACAGATAAGGCAACTTCGGCTACCACCAGTGCGCTGCGCAGCCGCTGTGATGCTTCCGCTGAAGTGCTTCCGTGGCTGCCTTCCTTCAGAGCCTCAAACGGAACCTGGCGCAAAGCTCGCAAGCCGGGCGCAAGGCCAAAGAGGATTCCTGTCAGGAGTGCGATGATCACGGTAAAGGCCAGAACACGCAAGTCCATCTGCGCCTCCACAACGCGAGGGAAGCTGGTTGCGCTGAGGGCGATCAGCAATCGCTGAGCAAGGTAGGCAAGCAGGAGTCCGGCCAAGCCTCCCATGAGGCCGAGCGTGCCGCTTTCCGTCAGCAACTGGCGCAAGAGCCGATGTGGCGTGACCCCGAGAGCCTGCCGCACTGCCATTTCGCGTTCACGCGCCGATGCGCGTACCAGCATGAGGTTGGCAACGTTAGCGCAGGCAATCAGCAAGACCAAACCAACGGCACCCATCAGAACCCAGAGCGCCAGTTTGATGTCTCCTACTTCCTGCTCGAGCAGCGGAACAAGCAGCACGGTAAAGTTGAATTGACGATAAGGATATTGCGGGTTTTGCTCGATGATCCGGCCGGATACTGACTGCATGTCAGAGCGGGCCTGCTGCAGGCTCATTCCATTTTTAACGCGGCCAATCACCAGCAAGCCATGGCTGCCGCGACTGTCAGGCGTCAGGTCATCAGGGGTGAACACAAGCGGCGTCCAGACTTCGGCTTCGTCGGGCAGATGAAAATCGTGGGGAAGAACTCCCACAATCTGGTAACTCTGCCCATCCATCACGAGCGTGCGGCCAGCAACAGCGGGATCAGCACCAAAGCGGCGTCGCCAGAGACCATCACTCAGCAGCACAACATTTCCATGTCCGGGCTGACCTTCCTCCGTAAGAAAGACGCGCCCCAGACGAGCCTGAATTCCCAGCATAGGAAAGAAGCTGGGAGAGACTCTGGCCGCCTCAACTCGTTCAGGCCTGGCATTGATGTTGATGTTGAAGCTGGCCTGATCAATGGCGGCAATGTTGGAGAGGCTGGAGTTCGGCTGCAGGTCTTTGAACTCGGGAGCGGAAACCCAATTCTGGTCTTTGGGAATGCCGATTCCGGTAAAACGCATCCAGATCTGGACCAGCTGCTCAGGTTTCTCGTAGGGCAGCGGTTTGAGCACCACGGCGTTCACAACGCTGAAAATAGCGGAATTCGCGCCAATGCCCAGCGCCAGGGCAAGAATAGCAACGGCGGCAAAGCCCGGGCTGCGCCGAATCAAGCGAAAGGCATACCGCATGTCCTGGAGAAAGGTTTCCATGGCTGCTCCTCTGCACACACACGTGCTCAAAGGATATATACGTAGCAAATGGGAAAAGGTGTCCGAAAAATTTCCGTGTTTTACGGCCGCCGGAAGACCGGATTCACTTCACCTAACTAAAAAATCATCTCTGTGCCTGTTCGCAGAATCAATACAGGAACCAACTTCTCCTGTGAGGTGCTCGCATGCAACTTAAGCCCTTCCTGCTCGATGCCTGGCTCGACCAGTACGAACATCAGATTGAATTCAACCTGG
>DATEJX010000171.1:0-3125 GCA_035277785.1 Candidatus Angelobacter sp.
GAGGGAACGTATGTCTTCTGCTCAGGATCTAGAAGTAGTGTCGCCATGTTAACTCATAGAGGTGCCGGTTGAATGCATTGAAAACGTTCAGGTAGTCATAACCGAACTTAAGCTCGTTCATGGGTGTCACGCGCCAGAACAGGTGCGTGCTGAAGCTAGAAGCAAACTGCGAGTTTTTGAATGAAGCCATGCTGGTCTCCACGTTCTGGACACCCGCCGTGCCAGTGGCTTCCATGCTCAGGCTTTTGCTGAAGCGGTGAGAGATATTCACAATTCCCTGATTCAGCAGATAACGAGTCGGGCTGAAGTATCCGCCGCTGAAGCCGGGGACGATCACGCCGTTCTGGATGTCTGCATCGTGATCAAAGCTGGTGTAGTTCACACCGTAAGCCAGCCGGATATACGGACGGTCGCTGTGCAATGCCTGGCCGATCTGGCCTTCGATGGAATAGCGGCGATTGCTGTCGAGATTTTCTCCCGTGTAAATGCCGTCTGTGTAATCGAGTGACAGATCATATTTGTGCGCTGAGTTGTAGTAGCTCACGCTGGCCGAGCCCAGGTTGGAACGTACCTGGCCCTGGAATGTATTGAACGGCGTCAGATCCACTCCTCGCCGCGACAGCAGCGACTCTTCCACCGGCTGGCGCAGGAACGCGAACTTTAGAACCGTGGATGAAACCGGCTTGTAGCGCAGGTCCACGCCGCCGTCAAAGTTCACCGGCGCGTTGTTGATGGTCTCAGCGCCGAACTGGAAGTGCGTGTCAAGCTTGTCACTCGGCTCGGAATCAACTGCTGCCGAGAAGTAGTTGGTGTTGAATCCCTGCACACCGCCGTCGAACAACGTTGGCTGGTAGGAAAACGTGAGGCGGTTCCCCGGTGCGAGCGGTGTGGAAAGGGTCAACGCGAAGCGGTCATAAGCCAGATCATGTTCGCGGCGATCAGCATAACCAAAATCAACCCACGTCCCCAATCCGCGGTGGATCTCCTGGCGTGTGTCATTAAAGCCCGGTCCTGGATTGCCTTGCACATCAGCCATGGCATCACGAGCCGCAGCGTACTTTTTTAACCCAATGTCCGCGCGCGCGAGTTCAAGACGAGCACGTTCATCGCCCGGAGCCGCCTGATGTGCGGCTTCCGCCAGGGATTGTGCTTCAGAGTAGTGGCCGCGCCAGTTCAGGATTTCTGCCTTGCCGCGGAGCGCTGCGGGATTATGAGGATCTTTGTCCAGCACATGCTGGTAGAGCTGCATTGCCTCGTCCGCCTTGCCCTTCCAGGCAAGCAACTGGGCTTTGCCGTTCAGCGCCCGGGCATCTTCCGGTTTCTGCTGCAACGCTTCGTCATAGCGCGCCAAAGCTTCCGCACGGGTGGCATTGCTCCAGGAAAGAACCTCAGCGGATGAAACCAGGAGATCCACGTTATGTGGATCAAGTTGCAGTCCCTGCTCATAGACCTTCAAGGCATGTGCGCGGCTGGCGTTGTCCCAGCTCAGGATCTGAGCAAGTCGCAGACGGGAAGAAACGTTTTCTGGATGCACGCTTACAATCTGCTGCAAAGTAGTGATGGCCTCAGCGCGATTTTCTGCGTTCCAGCTCAGGACCTCAGCGTACGCGCCGCAGTATTCAGGATTGTTGCTGCTGGTATCGCAAGCGCGACGCAGAAGATCAAGTGCCTTCCTGCGCTCGCCGGGCTCCCAGCTTTTCATGGAGCCAAGCTGGTACAACGCTGCGGAATTCTGTGGCTCAAAGGCGATCAAACGTTCCAGCAATGGCATGGCTTCGCGCCATCGGCCCTGCTCTTCGAGCTTTTGCGCCAGCGCAGAAATGGCTTCAGAGTTGTCCGGCTGCTGGGCCAACTGGTTCCGATACTGCTCAATGATCGTGTCGTTGTTCGCCGTTGATTGCGGCTGCGCAACAGCAGCGGCGCCCAGCAACATAGATATAAAAATGTTCAGGCAGGTCTTCATGCCATGTCCTCCGCTTGCGTGCCATGCGTCAAACGGAGCATGGCGCTCTCTTTGGGTGCAATTTCCCAGAAGAGGTATTTGGAGATTTCGTCCTGATCGGCGGCGCTGATCGATGTGAAACGCATACCATTCGAAGTCTTGATCTGGCCTTTTTCTTTGCGCCGGTAAACGTAATTGCGTACCACCTCTGCCTCGGCCCTGATGGTGTAGTCCGGCAACCAGAGTTCAAGTGAAACTTTGGTGCCTGGGACAATTGCGTTGTCCAACGTGACAGAGACGCCGCTGCGATTAAGGTTGCGGGCAAAATCTTCACGGCTGGTGATAAGACCGTCCGCACCGATATAAGTAAGGCGTGTTGGGATATCGAGATGACAGCGAAAACGGTAGCTGATGCGGGCTTCCTTGCGATCAAGGGAACGCCATACCACCCCAGCCATCATCAGCAGAAAAACAACGCTCCATGCAATGTTTACAGCAAGCGCCCAGAAGAAGTATCCCCAGCGCGGAACGTGCTCAATCCGGATCATGCCCGCGCCCAGCGAAGCGGCCAGCAGCACGATCAATCCCAGGGGCAACAGCAGTTCTGACACTTTTGCACCTGCCGATTGTGCTTTAGGCGTGACTTTGAAGGCCATCTTGCGCCTGAAGAGTCCCAACGGACTCTTGATGAGCACGTGCATCTTCAGCAGGTTGAAAAGCTCGCTCTTGAGGAAATTGGTGACGCCTCCCTGGAGCAGAATCGAACAGGCGAGGTTGAGGCAGAAATATGGCAAAAAGTAATTGGCGTATGACTCAGGATCCGTGGTCAGGGCGAAGATGCCAAAGGCCAGCGAGATAACCGGCGTGAGCACAAAGAACAGCTTCACAAAGCTCATCCAATAGAAATAGAAGGAGCTGAGGTAACAGAGTTTCTGCCGCCAATTCAGCTCTGGACTGCCGAGAACCTTTTCTGTGCGCAGCACCTGCATGGACCCTTGTCCCCAGCGCTGCCATTGTGTGGCAAATCCATTGAATGTCTGAGGCGCAAGCCCGCGAGCGAGCGTCTTGTTGTGATAGAGAACACGCCAGCCCTTCTTCTGCAAACGCAGGCTGGTGTGCATGTCTTCAGTTACTGTTCCAGTCGGAAAACCGCCAATCTCTTCCAGGGCAGAACGGCGAATCA
>DATEJX010000172.1:0-3885 GCA_035277785.1 Candidatus Angelobacter sp.
AAGACAAATGTGACCCCTGCTTCCAGCATTGCCAAGGGAGATCGCGTGCTGGCATTCAGAGTGTGCATCGGCGATCCATTTTTTTTCTTTGGTGTTGAGATATTTGATCCAGAGTGCTTCTCCCCGGCTTGCATGTGCGGCGCCGAAACTTGGATCCAACTTCAATGCTTCTCCCAGGACGACTAACGCCTCATCAATATGTTCAGGGCGTGAAGAAGTGTCTTGCAGGTACCCGCGGGCTGTCAGGTAGTACTGGTAGGCGGCCGGAATCGCGGTCCCGTGGATTGATATGGAGGTCTGTTCGTCCGGGCGCAACTGGATTTGCAATGCGTGAACAACACCCGCTGCGACTTTGTCCTGTAGAGAGAAAGGATCTGAGGCGGGAGCCGTAACCGTGTCTCCAGCTACGGTGTGGCCGCTTTTGCTTTCGATTATGGTGTAACTGGCGCGTACCAGATCAGAGGCTTGCTGCAGGTTGATCTGCAACACCAGATTTGCCCCGAACTGCTGAAACGCCTGCTGTGGGGTAGTTACTTTCTTGTCCCGCACCTGATTGCTGCTGACGACTTCAAGCGTATGGTTTTCAGAAAGCTGCGATAGCTTGGAAGTGAGGCTTGCAGCCAGACCATCAGCGAAGGCCTGGAGTTTAGGATCATCTCCCGCGACGCTGACAGGCAGCAGAGCCAGGTTTTGTTGCGAGGGCTGAAGCGCGCCGTCCTGCGTTGCGGCTTGCCGATGCAAAATTCCAGCCAGCCTGGCTCGCATCGGCGCAATCAACAAAAGCAATCCGAGCACTATTGCTATCGTGAGGCCAGCAAAGATTGTCAGGGCACGTGCGCGGTTCGGCTGTGCTGTAACTCCTGCGAATTTCGGCTGTGCTCCTTCTGATATCGCAAGCAGGTCTTGATATAGCGGGCGCGCACTCGCATATCGCATCGCGGGTTCACGCTCCATACATTTGGCTACAACATCCTTCAGCGGCTGTCCTGCGTTACCATCCAGAGCAGACAATGGCGCAGCATTCTCCTGCACAATCCGGAATGCCACCGGAGTAGTCGACGCGTCGCCGCGGAAAGGATGCTTTCCTGCCAGCATCTCGTAGAAGACCATTCCAAGACTGAAAACATCAGCCCTTAGATCGGGGACGCCGCCCAGCAGTACCTCAGGCGCCATGTAAGCTGGAGTCCCTCCCACTGGCGCCTGGATACTCAAGTTCTGCAGGCTCATGCTGCGCGTAGTGTCATCGGCTGTTGACACGCGCCGCGCCACGCCGAAATCAAGCAGCTTCACATGGCCTTCCGGTGTGAGCATGATGTTTTCCGGCTTGATATCGCTGTGAAGAATGCCTTTTTCGTGCGCCGCGGTGAGTGCCGCTGCGCACTCCAAAGCGATGGGCAAAAACTCCTGCGGTTTCATGGGCCCGGTGAGCCGCTCACGCAAGGTCTGGCCCTGCACGTATTCCATGACCAGCAAGACTTCACCGTGTTCTTCCAGAACGTCGTAAATACTGGCGATGTTGGGGTGGTTCAGTGCTGAGGCGCGCTGTCCTTCGCGCAGTAGCCGGGAGACTTCACCCGGATCACTGCCGGCCAGAGGCGAGAGTCGCTTGATGGCTACTGTGCGGCGAAGTTTACTGTCTTCCGCGCGATACACCTCTCCCATGCCGCCATGTCCAAGGCGGTCAATGACAAGAAACCGTCCTACTTGGGTGCCGGTTAAATCTTTCTCTCTTTTTGCGGCACTGGGCTGATATGCAGGGTCGGGCATGCGCTGCATCCGTGTGTTGCCGGACAGTATCTCACAGGAAATTGAGGCAAAAGGAAGAATCTCTCATTGGCATGGGTCTAAAGTGAGGAAACAACTTGCACAAGGGAATCATGCAGCGCGGTGTGGCTCAATGGCAGCTTAGGTCGTCCGCTCCAACACCACCAGCGTGCGGTCGTCCTGCGCTTCGCGGCCTCCGCCGAAGGACTCGACTGCCTGCATGATTTCAGCCAGTGGATTCAGCGAGTGAACGTGGGATCTAAGTCCAGCGAAACCGAACTCGGCTCCATCTGCGTTCTCAGTCTCGGTGATTCCATCCGTCAGAAGCAGTAGCCGGGAGCCTGGGCTGAGTTGCCGCTCAATCAGGTGGAACTTGGCAATGGGCAGCAGTCCCACAGGCATGTCGCCATCTTCTATCTGGCTCACCGCGCCATTCTCCACCAGGACCGCTGGCACATGACCGCAGTTCACCATTCTTAGCATGCCATCACGATCAAGCTGGACGGCAAGCAAGGTCGCGTATTTTTGTCCGGCCACGCGCGAGCAGAGAAAGTTGTTGACTGAAGCCACCGCGTCCAACAGGCTGGTGCCACTCGAAATCTGTGCGTAAAACATGCCGTGAATCACTGAAGCAAGCAGCGCGGCGGAAATTCCTTTGCCGGAGACGTCAGCCACAATCACGGTGAGGGCTTGTGGAGAAACATTCACATCATAGAAGTCGCCGCCCACCTCCTTGCAGGGGACACTGTGGCCAGAGACGCGGGCAAAATCGCATCCGGCATCAGGAAGGGAAATCAGGCTGCGCTGGATGGACGCGGCAATCCCCATCTCTCGCTGGTATTGGCGGGCCGCCTGTTCACTCTCCACCAGCATGGCGCTTTCCAGCACCGCCGCGCATTCGCTCGCCAAGGCCCGCAGAACATCATTGCTCACGCCGGAAAGGTTGCGGGAAACCAGGCGGCTGTCCAGATACAGCACGCCGCTCACGTCTACGCCTGCGCTGGGAGCCGCAGAAACACGCTTGGCCCGCAAGGGAATTGCGATGACAGTCCTGAGCTCGTTGAGCACAATGCTTTGCCGCGCCGCCAGGGCGGCCTGCTGGGCAGCGTCGCCGGTAATGAACTCCGCGGCTGAACTCATGGCTTCCTGTACCACGGAGTGCGAAACATTCTGGTCCGCCGTTACCGCGTTGCCTGCGGCATCCTGGCCGCAGGCCAATGAAGGTGTGCCGTCCTTTTGTTTCAGGTAGACAAAGCCGCGCTCAGCTCCGGTGATGCGAAGGCCCACATCAAGCATCTTGCGCAAAACGTCATTGACTACCAGCCCGCTCCCCATACTGCGCGTTGCATCCAGGAACAGGCGCAACTTCTCGAGTTCCGAGGTGTCTGATGAATCCGCGACCAGCCGGCTGAGCAGGACATTGGTTTCACTGCTGACTGGCTCGTTCTCCAAAAACACAAGTTTCAGGCCGGGAGCGCCCAGGGTAATTTCGTCGCCGTTCTTCAGCAGCGCGCGCTGGCAACGGGCCCCATTCACAAACGTTCCATGGCGGCTGTCGGCATCGACGATAAAGAACTGTTCGCCCTCCTGGACGATCTTGGCATGCAGACGGGACACGCGAAAATCAGGAATGATGGCTTCGCAGTCATCTGATCTACCTATCGCGAAAGGAGATGTGGTAATGGATACACGCCGCCGCTGGCCCGCGATCTCAATCACGAGTGTCCGGGCAAAGGGTCGGACTGGTAGAGGAACGGCCATCAACGACCATCATTGTACTGCCTGAGTCTTCAAATTTTGACTCAACCGTGGCGCGGAACCTTTTGCCGCTCGCCCGCACATTAATCCGAACTGGTTAGGCTGATAAATCAAGGCAAAGCTATGCATGAAAAGGAGCGTTCCTGTATATTTCCATTCAGTAAAACCAGTTGATTTCATTAGGCATAGCGCTTATTCAGAACCGCGCGCCTGGGGTTTACACTGGGTGTTATCCAGGTACTCTCATTTTTTTGCGCCCTGAAACGAGGCAAGAGACAAATACGTGCGAAAAGCATTCATTTTAAAGTTCTTTCTGTTTTCCATTCTTTCCGTGTGTGGCGCGACGGCGCAATTTGACTCACA
>DATEJX010000173.1:0-5926 GCA_035277785.1 Candidatus Angelobacter sp.
CACTCGCACTTTCCAGCGATCTTCAGCGCCAGTGAGCACTGCGTAGTAATGCACCTGCGCCTGGTCGGAGTGGATCACGCTGCCCCCATCGAGCACTTGCGTTTCGAGCGAGGCAGTATCTTTGAGTTCAATGGCTGAGCCATCCGGTGAGTAGAAGACCGCCTCCACTTTGTGCCCGTGGTCGATAATGCGAGTGGTAAGGCCGTTCTGTTTTTGGTCTTTTACGCGTTGGGTCAGCTTGTCTAGCGCGAAACCAGTAAAGTTCTCATTGAGCGGGGCAAGAGAATTGTTGGCCAGCGCTGCGCTCAGACCCTTCCAGGCAGCGGTGTAATCGCGCAATACCGATTGCTCAGTGTTATCTTCCACTTCGCGAGGAGCAGCATTGGTGACGTTCAGCTGAACATTGGGCTTGGTATCCGCGAGAATTCTTTTGGCCAGCGGGACGGCGCCGGAAATCATCAAGGCCAGACCCGCTGTAAAGACTAGAATGCGGGCGAGTCTGGGACTGACACCACTTGCAGGCTTGATTTGCTTCTGAGTTGAGTCCGGCAGCGAGTGCAGCCTCATTCTCCGCCTCCCACATTTAATTCGTTGCCCAGCACCACGCCCGACGCCACCGTAATGTGCGCATTGGCTGACGCCGGTAGTTCAGCAGTGGCAATCCCTTTCTTGATGCGCGCATCCACCACGCTTCGGCCGGTCTGGTCTGTCTCGATAAAAGTCACAATCGTGCCATCGGGTACCGGATTGCCGGTGCAGTCGCGGATAGGATCGGTTTGCACCGTGATGCCATCTTTGTTTCGACTCGCAACATGCATGCGCAAGTTGCAGGGGTCGGAAGCCACCTGTTGGACCACGCGCGTTACCGTTACATCTCCCACTTTGGCTACAAACTGGGCAGCGCCGGCTTTTTTAGCCGACGAACTGCGCACCCACGCCACGCCGTTCTTTGTGGTCACATTTTGTGAAGCCCCAGTACCGCCCACGCTCAGCGTAAAAGTGATGGGTGTGGGGTCAACAACCAGGTTTTGGAATTTGTCAAAGGTGAACACGAAGCCGCTGATCACGCCCGGTCGGTTCACAGGGACACGTGAAGGCCGTGCCAGAAAACTCAGGTTTTCGGGCTTGGCAGGATCCACCCAGAACACCTGTGATTGAGGACTGCCGCCGCGCACAATCGCAATCCAGCGCCCGGCGTGCTTCAGTTCTTCGCCCTTGATCTCGGCGTTTTGACCCAATGTGATTTTGTGCTTGATCACTTCCCCCGGCCCTACCAGCAGGAGAGTGCCTTCACCGCTTCCACTGGTGCTGATGCTCAGGTCCTGCCCGGCAACAGCTTTATCCGGAACCCGAATTTCAGCCCCATTGGCGCGGCTGGCAGCAAACCAGCAGGCCGCAATCGTCATGGCAATAGCAACAAGTCTGCGCATCTGCTTAGTCCTCTCGGTTCAGGCTGTACTGGTTCACAGTCACCCGATAGGAGTGCACATTCGACGCAAGATCATCGAGCACGCTTACAGCAAAAGCCTGCGGTGTTTGCGGCAGCAGCGCGTGATCGACATAGCCATCAGAGACCCAGATCACCTTGCCTGTGTTGTCATAAAACGTGGCCAGCACATGGGGGATGTTGACGGTTTCACCGCTTTCATTCACCAGATCTCCCTGCAAAACGGTGCGCCCTTTGGCGTCCTTTTCAATCCGCTGGTGGGTCACGCCAATCACCGGATCAGCTGACGCCGGCACAAGCATGGAATCTGGTTTCATGCGCACTGACTTCAGCTGTGAGAGCTTTGTGTTTGGGAAATCGATGCGATACGGCGAAATCTCTTTCGGCAGCAGCACGTGCGAGGTTTTGTCAAAGCTGGTTTCCTGGGAGAGATCCTGGCTGTTTTTTCCAATCAGAGTCGCTCCCACGGAGACGAAAGCCGGTACTGTGTCTTCGTTTTCTACTTCGCCCATGATGATCACACTGCCGTTGTGCTCAGTTGGATTCATGGACAAAATGCGAACGTGCGGATTCTCCACGTTCTGTGCGCCCCAGTCATCTCCTTCACCACGCCAGATAATGTCCCAGCGAAGGTAATTCACAGGAATGACCTGCGGAGGCACGGTTGGATTTTTCTCCGCTACCCAGACAATCTTCCATTGCCCGCTGTCTTTTACCACCTTCAAATCGCGAGTATCGTAAAACGCGCCAACCGCAGTGGAATATTTGAGTTCAGTGCGGACAACGGCACTGTCTTCACCTTCATGCAGGCTGCGCGCGTTTATGCTCTCAAGCTGCGAGTAAGTGCGCAGACTGCCGTCACGTCCCGTCAGGTCTTTGGTAAAAGTTTGCAGGTCAACGTTGCTTGAGGGAGCGATGTAAGAATAAGCGCTTTTCCAGTCATGTCCCTGCACGTTCATGAACATGTCCTCGACAGCGCCTTGAGGAGTAGAGGCTGGCGCGGTAGCGCTCTTGTGAATGGCGCCCACGGCGACCAGTCCCAGGGTCAGGATCACAAAAATGATAGTTAGAATGCGGCCCATTACCGTGCCTCCCGTAGAACTGGTTCGCTGGTTGCAATGGGGAATTCCACCGTTTCACCGCGTGGAATGCGCTTATCCGGTAACAGCACCACCAGCAACAATGCGACAATGCTGCTGCCGATGGGTAGCGTTCCCCACATGATTCCCTGAATCCTGGTTGGACGCAGGCCCAGGTCTGTGGGCCTGGCCGGGGCAATTCCGTCCTTCACCCATAGAGTCACGTTTCCGCGATCATACGTTTCTTCCTTGCGCCAGCCGGCAAATGCCAGCAGGGGCTCATAGAAGGGATCGCGGACAAAGATATATTTCAGTCCATAGTGATCGGCGTGCTTCAGCATGGCGCGGAGTGATTCCATGCCGCTTGTGCCGTAATACTTGGCATTAGTGAGCTGCCCGGCGCCGAACTGAGTCATTTCCGGCAGCAGGCGGGCTGAGTTGTAGTCGCCATCCACGCTCTGGGCTGTCGTGTAGGTGCTGACCTGGTCAAACTTACTTGCACCAAACCCGAGTGTGAGGTATCGGAATTTGTCATGCCCATCTCGATTCAGGAATGAGACCACCTCGTCTGTGCTGAATGGTTTGTCGCGGCTCACGTGATAAATCGGCCACGCAACAGCAAAGCCCATGGTGAGTGACGCCAGTGCGCCTACTGTGAACGCTCCCTTGCGTCCGTAGCGCTCTATAAGCTCCACCACCAGCAAGCCAACTATTGGCAAGGCCATCACATGAGCGAGCAAACTGAAACGCTCAAATGTGAGGACGTCAAATGCACGGCCAAGCATGAGCTTGGGAAGCGGCGTGGTCCCGCCCAGCGAGTAGATCATTGCCAGCCAGAACCCCAGGAACAGCGGCCGCAACCGCGCTTCTTTGAGACCTTTGATGAAGATATAGGGCAGTGCCAGGATCATTGCGCCCCAGGGGATCACAAAGAAGACCATCCCCCATTCCGGATACAGGAAGAAATTGAGGCGGCTGTTGTGGGGGATTGGCATCTGCTTGATCGGGTTGGCCAGTATGGCCACTACAAACGGGTATAGGACCACCAGCACGCCAACAATTGCGCAAATGCCGAAGATAATTGTCCTTGCAGTTACGCCGGCCAGGCCGGCATCAGCGTCGTCGCGATGGCGATCCATGTAGGCCATCGCAACCACCGGCAGAGCAAAGATGAAGCTGCCGAATAGCAGAGTCACATGGTGAGCGGAAGCGGCAGCAAAGAACAGGAAGAGGCCCTTGAGCAACGCGCTCACTTTCCCCTTCCGCGCCCAGTGGTAGTAATAAGGCAGCGCATTAAGATACAACGGCGCTGCCCAGGTAGTGGAAAGCTGTCCTGCGTTGTACACCAGTGAAGCCAGCGACCCCAGAAGCACGCTCAGCACCGCGGCATAGCTAGCCGCTCGTTCATCCACCCATATTCGCGAGTAGCGATAGACGCCGATTGGCAGGAGCAGAATGGCGATGAACTGCACGATCATGTAGCCCAGGTTCAAACCAGTGACGTGGGAGAGAAGCGCCAGCCACTGTTGCTCCATAGGCGGATAAGTGGTTTGCGAGAAACCTGTGAACTGTTTCTCATTCCAGGGGTCAAACCAGTGTTCCGCGTAGTGCGACGCGAAGAATTTGTGGAAGTTCGCGTCATACGTGCTATTCGGCAGCTGCAATATGAGCAGCGGGCCGTGCACCAGCAGAGCCAGCAGCAGTACCCAGCTCAGAGGGATACCCCGGGCCAACACGGGGGCCGGTCTGGTGACGGCAAAGGATGGGGAACTCATGAAAGAACCTCCGCGGTCGCGACAGCGAAAAAAGACGGAATGAATCGAGCAGCAGTTTTGCTTGCCGCACAAATTCGATTCCAAAAGTGGTATTCGGGTTTGCCAAGTGGCATCCGGATTCTCAATTTGACCCTCTTTCACCTAGCCAGCAATCCTCCTAAGCCAAAACAGCATCTCGATTCAGATGAGATGAGAGCTGCTGGCCCCTTGTGTGGCTGCAGGGTTTGTGCCAGTGGTCGCTGGGATACGGCAGTTGCTCTCTCATGCTGAGCAAAGAATTTTTGCGCTGTCCGGGTTGGCGGCATAACCACAATCAGGGCAATTCCTGGCGGTTGAATCCATGCCGCGGATTAAGTGACAACGGTGGTCCCGTGAAAAGAAATCTTCTTGTTCTGGTTTTTTGTTCCCTGGCTCTGGCCGGCTACAGCGCGGCGCAGACGTTTGAGATTGGCGGTCAGCCTTCACAGCAGAAGCAATCGACGCCACAAAAAGGCAACAAGAAAAAAGGCGGGCAGTCTTCCGCGGCTCAGCCTTCTTCGAATGGTCTGGGCTGGGGAAGCAGCATTGAAGTCGGCCGAAATGCGCGCGCGGCGGAGCAGGCATTAAAAAAAGGGAATTACGCCGCAGCCATGAATTTTGCACAGCGGATGGTGCAGGCTGCGCCGAATGATGCCCGGAACTGGTTTCTGCTCGGTTACACGTCCCGTCTTGCCGGCAAATATTCCGACTCACTCAACGCCTACGATAAAGGTCTCGGCATGCAGCCCAATTCGGTGGAGGGTCTCTCCGGAAAAGCCCAGACCTTCATCCGAATGGGCAAATCGGATGATGCCAAAAAACTCTTGCTGCAGGTGATTGCGGCGAATCCTCGTCGCGCCACCGATCTCGCCATGGCGGGCGAGCTGTTTATGCAGTCAGGCGACCTGCCCCGGGCTGTCAACCTTCTGGAACGCTCGGAGGCGGTGGGACCTTCCTCTCATGCTGAGCTGCTCCTGGCCATTGCGTACATGAAATCGAAGCAGTCAGACAAAGCGAAGGCGCTTCTCGACAAGGCTATGAGGCGCAACCCCCGCAATGTTGACGTTTTCCGCGCTGTGGCCCAGTACTACCGCGAAGCCCACGATTACAAGTCGGCTCTAGCCATCCTGTTGAAGGCACCCAAGAAGACTCCGGAAGTCTGGTCGGAGCTCGGCTACACCTACAGTCTGGCGGGGATGAAGAAAGAAGCTGCAGATGCTAGTGAGAAGGCTGCAGGCATGCTGCCAAAATCAGCGAATGCTCAGTTGGCGGCAGCACAGGCCCAGCTGCGAGTAGGCAATCTCGATAAGACCAGGACATTTTTGGCCCGCGCTGACCAAATTGATCCCAACTACTACCGGCTGCATGCAATCCGCGCACAACTGGCCGGCGTTGAGCACCGTGACAGCGACGCTGTAAAGGAATATCTTGCCGCTCTGGCGGCGATGCCAGAGGGGCCGGCTGAAGGCGTGCTCTATCCCGCGCAGGTTCGGCTGGAACTGGTTGAGGCGTATCGAAACCTTCAGGACGATGCTGCCGTCCGCCAGCAAACCGCCATTGCCCAGCAGTTTCTGTCCAAGCTGCAGGTTGGCGGTCCGGACCAGGTG
>DATEJX010000174.1:0-9436 GCA_035277785.1 Candidatus Angelobacter sp.
GTGACGGGCATGCACAACGTGATCTGCCACATTCGCGCCCAGGCCAACCAGCGCCTGACGAAGGTACTCCATGAGCGTGAAGCCGCAAACCTGGAGCACTTTGAAAAACCTCTGCCGGCACACCAGCGCTAAAGCGCAGGAATAAGAGCACAATTCGTTGCCCCCGGCCGTAAAGGCCGGGGCTTCCACCCAATTCGTATCGCGCACACGCGGCCGGGCCTCCACCAATCGCTTCGCTCGCCAAGGGCCGTAAAGCCGCCTTCAACCCTGTACCAATTCCTTATTGCCAAGGCGAACAAAAAGAGGTACTCTGGATTGATTTGTGAAACGGCGGATTCGCCATTTGCGACTCCGGGCCGCTCAGATCAGCAGTCGGGCAAAACGGCAATTTGGCGACCGGCCAAAGCGAGCTCTTAGCCCGAAAGAAAATGCCTCCCAGGAGGCGCCGTTACAATGGCGGGTTTGGTCTTTCACAACTGAATATGGGTTACCCGGCAGTTCTTAAGGAGGCCAGAAAGGCATCTGGCGGCCATTCCAGTCTGAGTCGGCTGTTAACCATCCAGTAAAGTCGGGCGCTGGGTCTTCCAAGCGAGATGCGCTCTTTGGTCCGAAAATCGCGGGGGTTAACGCCGGGATGACTTGACCTAAGTGCTTATTTTCCGGGGTTGACCGGGGAGGGGGGCAGGGTAGTCACTAAGGTTTACGGATCAGTAAAACTGAACGTGAATCCGGTGATCGCCGAGATCGGAAACCAAAGGCGGGACAGGCCGGCCCGGTGGAATAGCGGTTGCGAGTCGCGATCACCCTGGAAATGCGAGGGCCGGTAACGCTAACAGGCCCAGCGCAACAACGTTGCTCCCACAGTGAAACCCGCGCCAACGGCGGCGATCAGCACCAGGTCACCTTTTTTAAGGCGGCCCTGCTGGCGTGCTGATTCCATGGCCAACGGAATAGTCCCGGCAGTAGTGTTTCCGAACTCGCCAATGTTGATGATGATCTGCTCTTCCTTGAGGCCGAGCCGGTCAGCGGCGGACATGATGATGCGCCTGTTGGCCTGATGGGGCACAAATAGCGCCACGTCAGAGCCTTTGAAGCCATTACGAGAGAGGACCTTTTCTGCAGCTTCCGCCATTTTGCGAACGGCGTACTTGAATACCTGCTGGCCATCCTGGTGCACGTAATGCATCTTCTTGTCCACAGTCTCATGTGTGGAGGGATGGACGCTGCCACCTCCAGGCATATTCAGGAAGTTGCCGCCGGAGCCGTCCACTTCATGATGAAAATCGATGATGAAATTCTCATCCGTGGCCGGCTCAATGATTACTGCGCCCGCGCCATCGCCGAAGATCACGCAGGTAGCGCGGTCGGTATAGTCAATGATGGATGACATGACGTCAGCGCCAATCACCATGACGCGTTTGTGCGCTCCCGATTCCACGAATTTGACCCCGGTCTGCAAGGCGTAAACAAAGCCGGAACAGGCAGCAGAGATATCAAAACCCCAGGCAGATTTGGCGCCGATGCGGTCCTGGACAAGGCAAGCTGTGGCAGGAAAAGACATGTCGGGAGTAACTGTGCCGAGAAAGATAGCGTCAATGTCCGTAGGCGGAATGCCCCGCTCGGTGAGTACGCGGCAGGCGGCCTGCACTGCCAGCTCAGATGTTCCAACGCCTTTTTCTACGATATGGCGCTGCCGGATGCCGGTGCGTTCCATGATCCATTCATTGCTGGTCTCAACCATTTTTTCCAGGTCGGCATTGGTAAGCAGACGGGGTGGAACGTAAGTGCCAAGAGCTGATATTTTTGCCCGGACAAGGTTCGCCAAATGTATTCTCCCGATGGAATATGAGATAAACCAAATATTGTATGCGGTTTCCTCGGAAACACCTATAAGGCGCAGAACCAGTTCTACCGCGGATTGACGCGGATGAACGCGGATCATACGGAAATGAAATGACCCATTTCCTAAAAGGCTCGAGAAACATTTCTCATCTGTCGTCTTTCATGCGTGGCAGACTGTCGGTCATAGTTCCGGACAACCAACTGAGGCGGCAGCGAACCGGTAATGCGACTTGGTTGAGAATGCCTAATCATCAAGCTGCGGCACAGAGTCACGAGATTTCCACATGATCTGCACCGCTCTTCGTGCATTCAGGACGAATAAGGCAAAAAATTGCCTCGCTCTTGATGCAAATCCTTTGAGAATCGTCTAAGATTTCACTCCTTCGTCGCAAGAGCAAGGATTCTCTTGTCACTTCGGGCAGGGTAAAAACTGGCGCCACTTCCCGAGGAGTGCCTCATGCTGCAAATCAGCAAGGCGGATTACGACCTGATCCGCTGGGAAGCCGAAAGAAGCTATCCAAATGAGTGTTGCGGAATACTGCTCGGGACCATTGAGGGCAGCCAACGCACCGTCTCGCTTACCGTAACGTGTGAAAATGCGCGGCGTGAATCACAAGAAAGCCGTTACAGCATTGACCCGGAGAAAGTGATTGCCGCGCTGAAGCTGGCGCGCAGCCGCGCCGAAACGATTGTCGGGTTTTACCACTCCCACCCTGACCAGCCGCCCAGATATTCCGGAACGGACCTGGCCGAGGCCCACTGGTTCGACTGTTCTTATGTAATCACCAGCGTGGAGGGAGGGCGGGTGGCTGGCACCAACTCCTTCGTGCTGCAGGGGACGGAAGACAAGAAGCAGTTCGTAGCTGAAAACATTGATATCGTGGCCTATCATGGGCTGCCGATTGCCCTGTAACCTCCGCGGTGGAAAATTCCTCGGTTCTGTAATTCGAGTTTATAATTGCATTATGACCTTGCGGCTGCGAATGCGCGCCTTCCTCTGTTGTTGTTGATGCTGCCTGCTCGCCTGTCCTTCAGGCCCTAAGTTCCCTTTACCGAGCCGCAAACCACAGGAGATACGCTTTATGGCCACGATTCTGGCGCCCCATCAGCTACCTGAATTAAGCAATGACGAAGTTCTGCGCTACTCACGCCACCTGATCATGCCCGAGGTGGGCATGGAAGGGCAGCAGAAGCTGAAAGCTGCGCGTGTCCTGTGTATTGGAACTGGAGGCCTGGGATCGCCGTTGGCGCTTTATCTGGCCGCAGCCGGTGTGGGGACACTGGGGCTGGTGGACTTTGACGTGGTGGATTTCACCAATCTTCAGCGCCAGGTCATCCACTTCACCAGCGATGTAGGGCGGCCAAAGCTGGAATCGGCGCGGCAGAAGATCGCGGCCATCAATCCTTTCGTCAACGTCAAGCCATTTGAAACCAAGCTAACCAGCCAGAACGCGCTGGAGATCTTCCGCGACTTTGACATCATCGTGGACGGCACGGATAACTTCCCTACCCGGTTTCTGGTAAATGACGCGTGCGTGTTTACGGGCAAACCGAACGTCTACGGGTCCATTTTCCGCTTTGAAGGCCAGGCCAGCGTGTTCGCCACCAAAGAAGGTCCATGCTACCGCTGCCTGTATCCGGAGCCACCGCCACCGGGGCTGGTTCCATCCTGCGCTGAAGGTGGAGTTCTGGGCATTTTGCCTGGCTTGGTTGGCCTGATCCAGGCAACCGAGGCCATTAAGCTGATTCTCGGGTCGGGTGATCCGCTCATTGGGCGTCTGTTGCTGGTGGACGCGCTGGGGATGAAATTCCGCGAACTGAAACTGCGCAAGAACCCTGATTGCGTGGTTTGCGGAACCAACCCCACCGTCACTAAACTGATTGACTACGAAGAATTCTGCGGATTGCGTGGACAGGAGAAGCCCGTGAACCAGACCGGCGTGCCCGAGATCAGCGTGGAAGAACTGAAGAAAAAGCTGGACGCAAAGGAAGACATTTTTGTGCTCGACGTCCGTGAGCCTCACGAATACAAGATTTGCAACATCAACGGGCACCTGATTCCGCTCAACGACCTGCCGAAGAGAGTACAGGAACTCGATCCCAGCAAGGAAACGGTGGTGCATTGCCGCTCCGGTGCCCGCAGCGCCAGAGCCGTGGGATTTTTGCAGCAGGCGGGATTCACAAATGTAACCAACCTGGCAGGCGGCATTCTGGCATGGGCGGACCGGATCGATCCCAAGATGCCCAAATACTGAACCTTAGTCAGGCTGCCGGAGTGGACTCGTTGGCATTCTGTGACTGCCCGGCCGACGCAGTTTCGCTCGTCTCGCTGTCCACGGCCTTTGTTCTGAACTCTCGCACTCTGTTGCCGAGGGCTGATGAAGCTCTGTAGATTGATCCCAGGCTGACGAGGCCCGCAAGCTTGTGGTGGCCCACGGCCGCCATGCCCATGGAGGCGACGCAGCCGCACTGGGAACAGTCAGGAGTACCTCCAAACTGGCATGGAGACACGCGCGTCTTCAGATCAGCGGAGATAATTTCCGTGGTCCGGGCAAAAATGCACTTGCCGGGCGATTCTGGAGGGGCCATGAATTCGCGGATCATACCCTCCACCATGTCCAGCTTGGGATAAAGTTCGCGCAACCGCAGCATCTCAATCACAGCCTGCCTGCGCTCGGCGGGAGAAAGGATTTCGGGGTCATCCGCACCGATCTGCGGAGTGAACATGCTGAACCATACCTTCTTGATTTCTGCACGCGGCGTCCAGAACTCCAGAAAGTCCTGGAGGTATCCCCGGCGGTGCATCATCTGCGCGGTAACCGTGCAATGCACGGTTACTCTGTGACCGGAAATATTTTTGAGAATTCGGTCGTATGTGGCGGGCCTGCGGCGCAAATCATGTTCAGGTTGCAGCCCGTCGATCGAGACTACGATGTAAACTCGGGGGATTTTTGCCCAAGCGTCCGGAATTGGCCGAAATGCGCTCGTAACCACCTGCGTATGTATGCCGCGAACCGAGAGTTGAGGAAGAATCGCCTCAAGTTCGCGATATCGTACAAGGGGATCACCACCCACAATGGAGAGGTGCAGCGGACGAAGCTTATCCACCAGTGCAAGAACGCGGAGGACCAGGTCACCGCCCTTGTAGTCGGAAAGCTGTCGCAGGTTCAGTCCTTCACCAGGATGGCCCGGTTCGTACGCATAGCAGCCCGGGCATCGCAACGGGCACTCGCGCGTAATTTCAATGGAGAGCGAAGGGCGTCTGCCTTGCAGAATCCTGCCCCAGGCGCGGATGACTTCTTGTGCGTTCATGAATCGTTCCTATGATTCTCCGGCGGGCCGATGACGCTTATGACCTTAGTCCGGAAGTAAAAATCTTTATGAGACGGGGCAATTCCGTTGGATGCAGAACAGCAGGCTGCGACGAGGAAATTTATACGTTTGTGGCGCGCAAGTCTGAAACTCTTTGGCTTTTCTAATGTGATGAAAGAGTCCGCGAACACGTCAACTGGCCTTTACGCTGGGAATAAAATCCTCACCTGCGGCCTGTTCTGAGGTTACCGCTTCTTCCTGCGGCGGAGGTACTTCACTTACCGGCTCAAGCCTGGACACGAGTTCGCGTGAAACAGAATCTGATGACGACTCATCATTTCTTTCCGCTCTCTGGTTCACTGCGGAGCTTTCCTCTGGGGCAGTCAGCGGGCCAAGGTCTTCTTCAAGGTTGTAAACAAACTCAAATTCCTCTTCTGTCAGCATTCCTCCGCGTACGGGATGCATTACGTTATTGCGTATGCGGTTGAGTTGTACCAAGCGCTCCAGGAGGTCTTTCTTGTTCTGCGCAGTGTCCGGGAGAAGATGTTTGCTCAGAAGGCTCCATTTGCGGTCCAGGATCTCCCGCAGGGCGATCAGGTGAGTGTAGTTGTAAGGCTCAGGCGCTGGTTCGGGGTCTTTCTCGCGCAATGCGGCACATTCTGCTCTTATATTGTCCGGCACACCGCCGCGCCACCAGTTCTCTGCACCGAATTCGGCAATAAATGCCCGCTTGATAAATCGGTGCAGACGCACTTCAATACCGCGCACCAGCTCATACATATCGCCCAGCACCACAGGCGCCCGGCGATACTCAAGGTAGGTGCGAATGTCGAAACGGTTACAGTGGATGCCGCGTTTCTCCAGCTCCTTTGCGATGCGTCCGGGCGACTGCGATCCGCTTTCAGCCACAACGGCTTCAATGGCTTTTCTCACGTTGCGCTTGAGTGAGAAGGCCACGTCTGAGCGCCTCAGCGCACCTTCACCAATCCTGGTCCACAGAAAATTCATAACATCAGACGTGCGCAACTGAAGTTTGCGGGCAATCTGGGTTGGGCTGTTCCCTTGCTGCAGCAGCTCACAAGCCTGGTCTCTTTTCGACATGATTGGTTGGATGCAAATTCCTGCGGCATCTATATGCGCAGGCGTTGCTTGTAATACCCTGATTGGGAGAATATCTTTTCCCCATGGCGCCCGTAACAGAACAGCGTCACGATTTACGCCGGCTCAGCAGCTATCAGGCAGGCAAGAAAGCCCTGCTTGTATTCTTCGAAACAGACTGCCCCACCTGCCAACTGGCTTTGCCCTATCTGAATGCCTTTTCTTCAGACATCATCCAGTTAATCGCGCTCTCTCAGGATGACGAAGCCAGCACAAAGCAATTCGTGCAACAGATGGCAATCAGCTACCCTGTGGAGTTGGATCGTGAACTCGCGTTGAGTCGAGCTTTTAATCCGCAATCGGTGCCGACTCTCTATCTACTGGATGAAAACGGCGCAATTACGAAAACACTGGTGGGATTCGACAAGGCAGGTTTGAATGAGCTGGCACAATCGGTCGGATGTCCGCCAATTGCCCCTGCCAACGATGGCGCACCAGAATGGAAGCCCGGCTGCGCATCACGCCACCTTGAGCCGGCTACGGACAGCCACGGTGAAGCGCCGTCCGGACCGCTGCTACGCCGCTTGGGCGAGCGAGCCAGCCGGATCACACTGCAGGATGGTGACGACCTGGCTGAACAATGCTTCCGCCTGTTCGGTGACGCACTGCCCGTGGTTCCACCCAGTGAAGCACGCGTCACGGCTATGTTGAAGGGGACCAATCTCCCGCCACAAACAGTCATAGCCCGCGTACCTCCTGTGTATGGTGAAGCTACAGTGGAGAAGATTGCCGCCAACGCAGTGATGGCCGGGTGCAAGCCGGAGATGATGCGTGTGCTGCTTCCGCTGGTTCGCGCCGTATGCGATGAGAAATTCAATGCCCATGGAGTGCAGGCCACCACGCATTTTGCGGCTCCGCTGGTCCTTATCAATGGGCCGATACGCAACGAACTGGGCTTCTGGTCAAAGCAGAACGTCTTCAGCAACGTTGCCCGCGCGAACAGCTCGCTGGGCCGGGCGCTGCAACTGATCCTGTTGAACATTGGAGGAGCGCGTCCGGATGGAATTGATATGTCCGCCCAGGGCAACACCGGAAAATTCTCGCAGTGCATTGCTGAGAACGAAGAAGAGAATCCATGGGAGCCGTTTCATGTGGATCGCGGGTTTCAGCGCGATGAGAGTACGGTCACGCTGTTTGCTGCTGAACCGCCGCGCGGAGTGAGTGAGCACAAAGCTCAACGTGGTGACGTTCTGCTGCGTGCCATATGTTCCACCCTGGCCACAGTCTGGAGCTATCGCCTATGCATGAACAACGAAGCCATGGTGGTACTCTGCCCCGAGCATGTCAGGACGCTTCAACGTGATGGATTCAGCAAACACAGCGTCCGTCAATTCCTTTTTGAGAACACCGGTATTCCGCTGCGCTGTTACATTGAGCCAGATGGCGGCGAGGGCACACAGTTCACGGGTAGCTACCGCGAAATCAGAATCCAGGGTGAGCCCTGTTATCAGAAGTTTCGCAGCCCGGAATCCATCTTCATCGTTGTTTCCGGTGGAACCGCAGGCAAGTTTTCCTCGGTGCTTGGAAGCTGGGCTGCCGGCCCGGCAGGTAGCCAGCTGGTCACGTATCCAATCGATTAAAGGAAGTCACTCATGCCCATCACACTTGTTCATCCCGGAAATGAAAATAAGCCACAGGCTGTGCAGCCACCGCCAAGGCTTGAGACGTTGCGGGGTAAGAAAATCGGCCTGCTTGATATCAGCAAGCCCGGTGGAAGCATTTTTCTCGATCGCCTGGAAGAGCTCCTTAAGTCAAAGTATGGCGTGGCCGAAGTGGTGCGGCTGAGAAAACCTACTTACACCAAGAACGCCCCATCCGCAGTGCTGGAGCAACTCCGCGGACTGGATGCCGTGATCGAAGCTCTTGCCGATTGAGGGTCGTGCACAACGTGCAGTTTGCACGATTCAGTCGACCTGGAAAACCTTGGCGTGCCCGCTGTACCGGTGGCCACAACCGAATTCATGACTCCGGCGCGCATTCAGGCAGGAGCGCTGGGTCGTCCCGGATTTGATGCGGTCTACGTGGAGCATCCCATTCAGGACCAGACACCACAGCAAATCGCAGGCCGTGCAGATGCGATCATTGAGCAGATCATAAAAAGGCTGGTCAGCACGCAAAAATAAGCCGGCGGCGACGAAGCATTTTTCGTGGTTGTTCCCGCGTAAAAACTGGGCTATAGTGCCGTTATGTTCACTCGTTCAGCCAATCAGGCGCATGCGGCTTACCCGCTGCCGTGTGCAGTTTTTGACGGGCAAGAGGGTGATGTGATCGCTTAGAACAACAAGGCAATCATGAATAACCCGCTGCCCGGTGGCAGCGGGTTTTATTTTCGCCACCAACGCGAAAGGAAATATTTGACGATGAGCGCCTCTGAAACTGACGTCCAAAGCAAAAAATCCGCGCAGGGCAAGACGGAAAAGAGAATTGCCATATTAGGCTGCGGCAAGATGGGAACCATCCTGCTTCAGGGATTCATGAAGCACGGCCTGATCAACAAAGGCGAGGCTGTGGCCACGGTGCAACACGAAGAACGTCGCCGTGAACTCGCACGTGAACTCCCGGGCGTTGCGGTGAGCACGGATAATCGTGCAGCGGTTTCCGGTGCTCCGATTGTGTTGCTGGCTGTGAAGCCGCAAGTGCTTCCCCAGGTGCTGGATGAAATTGCTCCTGTACTCGCGCCTGAGACACTGCTCATCTCCATTGCTGCCTCAACAACCACTCGTTTTATCCAGCAGCATGTGAGTAGTCACGTTCATGTGGTCCGAGCCATGCCCAACACGCCGGCGATGGTCGGCGCTGCCATGACGGCACTGTGCGCAGGCGCCACCGCGCGCAAACACCATATGGAAATGGCAAAAAGCCTGTTTGAAAGCGTGGGGCGAGCGGTGATTGTGGACGAAAAGCACATGGACGCCATCACGGCACTGTCCGGCAGCGGCCCGGCGTTCACCTTCGTGATTCTTGAGTCCATGGCGGAAGCGGGGGTCAAGGTGGGATTGCCGCGGGAGCTGGCCACAACGCTGGCAGCTCAGACCTTATTTGGTGCCGCCAAGCTGGCGCTCGAAACCGGACATCATCCTGCGCTACTCAAGGACGCAGTCACTACACCTGCCGGCTGCACCAT
>DATEJX010000175.1:0-8701 GCA_035277785.1 Candidatus Angelobacter sp.
CCGAATCGCCGCGTCAGCTTACTTGCCTGCAGCTTTTGCTTTGCCCGCAGGAGGTTCGTCATTGCCGGGACCATCGGGCAGCGGCTTGGGCCCCTTGTCACCGATCAAACGGACCTTGGAGAGCAGATCACTAATCCGCATCCCGCTCAGCGACTCAAACAGCGCAGGCACCTGAGCGGCAATCTCAGTCATATCACCGGTAATCTTGTTAAGCCCGGCAGAGTGTCCGTTGCCCGTGGAAACCACGGTGATCTTGTCCACATTGGCCAATGGAGCAGACATTGCCCGCACAACCTCCGGCAACCCAGTGATCAGCTTGTCCACCACGGCAGCCTGGTTGTATTCCTGATAAGCCTCAGCCTTGATGTTCATGGCCTTGGCTTCCGCCTCGCCTTTCTTGAAGATGATGTCGGCCTCGGCTTCACCCTGCATGCGGATGGCATTGGCGCGACCTTCAGCTTCAGCGATCAGGCGCTGCTTCTCCGCTTCTGCCAGGTTGAGCACACGCTGCTTTTCAATTTCCGCCTGCTTCAGCACAGTGGCAATCAGCTCATTCTGGTGGCGCGCGATTTCAGCTTCCTGAACTTTAGTCTGCTGCTCACGCTCAATGAGCTGGACTTTCACCTGCTCCGCGATCACCTGCTGTTGCTGGATGTTTTGCTGGATTTCATATGCCTTATCGGCCTGAGCCTGCTGCTTCTTGACCAACTCGGTGTATTCGGCCCGCTTTACTTCGAGATCGCGCGTCGCTTCTGCTTGTTTGGCCTGTGAAAGCGTCTCTGCCAGTACTCGCTCCTGGTCAGCCTGCGCGCGGGCGATGGCTGATGCGCGTTGCGCCTCCGCTTTCTTGATGGCCGTATCACGTTCAGCTTCAGCGGCGGCAACATCGGCATCGCGCTTAATGCGCGCTACATCCGGGCGGCCCATATTGGCGATGTACTCGTTCTTGTCGCGAACTTCCTTGATGGTGAAAGAGATCACTTCCAGGCCCATCTTGCTCATATCGGCCGCGCAAGTGGAACGCATACGATCGCCCACCATTTCCGGCTCCTTCACAATCTGCTCCACCGTGAGCTGGCCGATGATGCCGCGCAGATGGCCTTCCATGACCAGACGGATCAGGCCTTCACGCTGCTGCGGAGTCTTGGTGAGGAACTGCTCCGACGCGGTCTTGATGGACATTTCGTCCGACTTGACCTTGAGCTGAGCGACGGCTTCCACGCTGACGGCAACGCCCTGCTTGGTATAAAGGTCCTGCTGAGGCGCCACGTCAAAACCCATCAGTTCGAGCGAGAGCAAGCGATAGGTCTGAATCATGGGAATGATCACCTTGCCGCCGCCCTTCACGACCTTGGTTCCGCCAAACCCAAACACGATCAGTGCCTCATGTGGACCGACTTTGCGATAGAGGCGTGCGAACGTCGCAATCGCAAACATTACGGCCAAAACGGCGAGTCCCACTATGATCCAGATCGACTGTAGCTCCATAGAGCCTCCTAAGCCTTTCACAAACTCTCCTTTTGCTGTTCTTCCGGCAGAATGCCGGCCTGGTTTGCAAGTTCATTCCAGCGGCGAACGTAGGCCACGCCGTTTTCATAGCGCGTAACCACCACTTCTTCACCGCGTGCAACTTCTTCATTCGTTTCACTGCGGGCGGCGCAGGCCTTGCGCGCGCCGTCCTGTTCAAAAATGATTTCGCCTGTTCCACCGTCATGGATCACGCCGCTAACGCGGCCAAGCACGCCGGTCATCTCGTAATCGGCGGGATCCATGGTGTAGTCGTGCCGCAAAAGCACTTTCGCAAAAAACAGGAACACAATGCCGCCGCCAACCACGCCGGCGGCGCTTGAGAGCAGCAATCCGGCAAAGACCCAGATATGACGGAAATGGACCAGCAAGTATCCCGTACCGCCGAACCACGCCAGGAACACCGCGATGGTCATGGGATTCAGGAACATCAGCGATCCATGGCCGCCTTTGGCTCCGCCATGTGCGTGTCCGCCAACGTGGATATGGCCGTGTCCGGGCAAGTGCAGATGCAAATGCATTGTTCCGGTCAGGAATGACAACGTGGTAAAGGCAAAGCCGACGACGAAACAAATCAGATAGAAAAGTTCCCAGTTCATGCTAAGCCTCACTTATCTCCGGCAGGTTCTTGCCGGCCTGAGGACGCAACACCTGCAGCAGGCGGTCGGCGAGTTGAGGCGTCTCCAGAATGGCGTCCATCAACATCAGGCAGCGGCGCGAATCTTCATGCTTGGCCAGGTTCAGCAGCGCCCGGCTCACAGCAGGATCATTGCGGAACCGCTCCGCACCCTGGATGAGCCACAGATCCAGCGTGTCTTCCTGCGCACGCACGTCAGAGAGCAACTCAGTGTGAAAGCCCTCCGGATCGTCAACCAGGTATCCCGGATGGACTTTGAAAAAATTCGACAGCAACAGACGCGTCTTGTTGGTCAGGTGAGGACGCGCGCCGTTTTCAATCTGCGAAAGATAGGACTGACTGATCTTCTGCCGCAGTTCTTTGGTGATGGCGCGGACGACTTCCTGCTGCGTCATGTCGCGGCCGAGGCCTCTCAGGTTCCCTTCCACCAGCCGCAGGTAGCGTAATTTTTCACCAAGCTTCATATTGCAAATCGCAATAACAATATTTCAATTTGTAATATGTGTCAAGAGAAATCGGGCCTTAGGCGGGGTGCTCTGATGATAGGCCTCAAGGCTCTTTAGGATTAGTAACTTAGCTCGAATAGGAGCGAACCGGTTCCCAGGGAGCATAATATCGGCCTATGAACAATTGCTCTTTCTGCGGAAAATCGGAATCGAGGGTTCGCCGCGTGGTGAACTCAAAGCAGATGAAATCAGCGCGGATCTGCGAACATTGCCTCAAGATCTGCAGTGACATCGTGGACAGCCAGCATGAGGCAATTCCGAGGGCGAAGTATCGAGCGTCTATCCACGCTAGCGGTGCGCGAGGTCCGCTGGCCTGCAGTTTTTGCGGAGAGTCCCAAAAGATTGTGAAAAAGCTGATCTCTTCCCCTCCGGGCCGTAGGCCCTGTTTTATTTGCGATGCTTGTGTAGGCGAGGGTTCAACCCGGGTGCTCTCCCTGCAGGGTAAGTCGTTCCTGGACCGTTTGTTAGCCAGATTCAGCAGAAACAATCCCACTGCGTTCAGATCTTGTATCGCCGGCCAGCAGCTTAGGTAAAAAGAATTAAAGCAAACACCGGAGGGGTTCGGCACATCAAAGTAGATGATGGCGCCAAGGGTCCGAACCTGGGGACGTGAAGCAAGCGGCTGGAGCCTTTTGGGGCTGGGGATTGTATTTTTTCCGTTGCCCATCATCCCCACGATTCTCTTTTTGTCCGGACTCCTGATCCTTTCCACAAACCATGAATGGGCAGGCAAGCTTTTGCGCGAGGCGCAGGAAAGGTTCCCTTCTCTGTTGCGCAAGAAAAGCGAGCCGATTACGGCGAAAGCGGTTTAGCCTTCGTATTTGGTGTCGCCCTCTAACAGGGCTCGATTTAGTTTCGCAAAAACAACCGGTGCCCGGAGCCGTCCTTCTTGTGGGTACCTCAGTGGCTAAAGCCAATCTTTTCGGTCAGCCTTACCGCAGGCATAAATGCCCGTTCGACTCCTTCGATGACGCTCAGTCGCTCAGGGCAGGCTCTGCTCCACCCTCTGAGCGCGAGCGGCGATTCAGACTTACAGCGGCAAACTGCCAGGTCAACTATGACAGCTAATCGAGTTGCGAGCGCAAGAGGCACGGCCGAAGCCGTGCCTTCTTTGTCCATGGCTGCGATTCCGCTTTAGAAGCTGAATCTCGCAGCCAATTGCAGGTTGCGTGACCCGCCTCCGCCGAGGAACGGATTCCCGGTGCCGACATCGGGCGTAACGGTGATCGGCAGGAAACCAGTACCGCGGCCTGCGGCGTCAAGGCCGTTCTGCGCAAAGTCAACGCCGAAGTTCGGCCACAGCGGGTTGGCAAAGTTCGGGTGATTGAAAAGGTTGAACGCATCGATCCGGAGCTGCATGGTTACGTGCTCCGTAATTGTCGTGTCCTTCACCAGGCTGAAATCAAAGTTCTTGTAATTGGGGCCGACAAAGGCGTTGCGGCCCAGGTTGCCGAAGTGCTGCGTGCCGGGAATGCAGTTGCCGCTGGCATCCAGCGCGCACGGCACCTGGAACGCGCTCAGGTTCAGGAAACTGTTCGGCGTACTTGTGCCCGTGAATGGATTGCCCACGAGGTCCGGCCGGCCAAAGAATTCGCCGCTGCCGTTGAAGTCGTTTTCAAAAAGATAATTGACGTTGAACGGCTGACCCGCTGCGAGAGCCAGCACGCCACTGATGCTCCAGCCTTTGCCCAGCCATTTATTGCTGCCGAGGTCATGGAACTTATACGTGTAGTTCCAGCTCAGCTTCTGGCGCATATCAAAGTTGGAGCTGGCGCGCTCCAGGTCAGGACGCAGGCTGTTGTCCGGCTGAGTGGCGTTGGGAACGTAGTCCTGGCCATCGCTCGCGTTATCAATAGAGTGCGACCAGGTGTAATTCAGGGTAGAGCTGAGGCCATGCCAGTTGCGGAAGTTGATGGACGCCTGCAGGGCGTTGTAACTGCTGCTGGCTGACGACTCAAACTGGTTGATATAGATGAACTGCGGAAAAGGCGAGGGTGTGCCGGTGAGCGGATCGGGCTGATTGATATCGCGATAGCGGAAGAGCTTTCTGCCCTGCGATCCTACGTATCCGATCTGCACGGCGACGCTGTTGGTCAGCTCCTGCTGCACGTTCACGTTGTAAACCTGAATGTAAGGCGTGCGAATGTTCTGGTCGACAGTGAAGACGTCTGTGGCGGCGAAGCTGGTGGGATCAAACACGGGCACGCCGGGTTGAATGTTCGATGTCGGTGAAAAGCTGAAGGTAATGGGATCAGGACCTACGCCGTTGTAAGCCGGTCCGGAGTTAAAGGTGTTGAATGGAAGCTGGCCGACGAAGAAGTCCTGGGAGAAAGCGTCATAGTACATTCCCCAACCGGCGCGGATGACGGTCTTGCCGTCGCCGCGAGGGTCCCATGCAACTGCGGCGCGCGGGCCAAAGTTGTTCAAGTCGCGGGGATAGAGCTGCTTGGTCAGGTTGACTGTGCCGGTTGCGGGGTCCAGCAGGCTGAAGCGATTCTGGTCTTCGCCAATCACTCCAAAGTAGTCCCAGCGCAGTCCATAGTTGAAGGTAAGACCGTGGGAGAAGCGGAAGGTGTCCTGCAGATACAACGAATGGTTATTTTGGAAAGTCTGGCGAGAAGAATTGCCCTGGGCCTGGCGGCCACTGTCAGGCACGCCGGCAATGAAGTCCTCGAGCGTAGCAAAGTCCAGTTTGCCGCGGTAGCCGCTGTCAAAGAAGCCGTCGACAAAGGTGCGACGGAATTCATAGCCAAACTTCCAGTTGTGGCGTCCGCGCGTCCAGGTGAAGTTATCAAGGAATTGCCAGTTGGTGTCAGTGCGTCCACGGGGGACGGAGGTGTTGGCGCCAAGAATGGCGAAGGAAGGTGAGTCGGGGGTCGCTGCCGGAGGACCAACAGAAATTTGCGGCAGCCCGAAGTCCTGAGCGGTTGTACCCATGTTGAGGCCGATGGTAGACGGATCAAACGTGCTGTCCTGCGGCCCGAAGGTCTCATGGAAGCGGTTATAGCCGAAACGGATTTCCGTGAGCAGCTGCGGGTTGAACATGTGGGTGTGAGAAAGCGAAAGAATGTTGACCCGCGTGGGTGTAACGGTGTTGAAGCCGGGCAGAATTCCGCCGCCGACGAGGGCCAGCGGGAAGCTCTGATCGCTATCGCCAAAATAGTAGCGGCCCGTGAGGTTGTCCTTCTCACTGAAACGCTGGTCAATCTTGGCGATCAGGCTGTCCACGCGATTGCTGGCGGGATCAGACGTGAGCAGGTTGTTGCCGTTTGAGTCGACTGGAATATTGGGTGTGGGCCAAGGATTGCGAGCAAGCAGCGCCCCGATGACCGGATTAGGCGCTCCGCCGTTTGCAGCGATGGCGGCGCTCAGCTCGGCCTGAGTAGGCACGCGAGCCAGCGTGGGAATGCCAACACCTTCGCGCTGGCCTTCATAGGAGACAAACCAGAAGGTCTTGTCTTTCTTGATGGGACCACCGAGCGAAAATCCAAACTGGTTATTGTGGAACCCGTCCTGGGGGCCGGGTTTGGCATTGAAGAAGTTGCGCGCATCAAGCGCGTTGTTTCGGAAATATTCGTAGACCGAACCGTGAATCGCGTTGGTGCCGGACTTGGTGACAATGTTAACTGTTCCACCTGAATTGCGGCCGTATTCCGCTTCAGTACCATTGGTGATGGAAACGACATCGAGCGCATCCATGGGCAAGATGGTGGCCGGCGTGCCAAAGACACCGCCCTGGTTGATGGCCGGCAGGTTGCGGTAGCCATCATTCATATCAGTGCCGTCGAGCAGATAGTTGTTGGAGCGTCCGCGGTTGCCGTTGATGCTGAAAAGGCCGAAAGAGCCGGGCGAATCGGCCACGCCTGAAGGATCGCCTCCCGAGCCCGGCACCATGACCAGCAGCTTGGTAAAGTCGCGACCGCTCACAGGCAGTTCCTGAATCTGCTGCGTTTCAATATTGCCGCCAAGGTTGTCCTGCGTGGCTTCAATCAGCGGCGCCTGTACGGTGACCACTACCGTTTGTGACACTTCACCGGGCGAGAGCTGAACATTGACCTGCTGGCTCACGGAAACCTCCACATTCACGGCCTTCACCGTGGCGGGACGAAATCCTGAGGCTTTCACGCTGACGTCATAGGTACCGATGGGCAACTCAGAAACAAAATAGTTGCCGGTAGAGTCAGTTTTGCTGCTGCGGGAGAATCCGGTGGAAGGACTTGTGACTGTAATTTCGGCGTTTGCCACTACGGCACCGGTGCTGTCCGTGACGGTTCCCTGAACGCCACCCCGGAAAGTTTGTGCGGCAAGAGAAACAGCTAGAGCAAAGAAAAGAGAGACTGAAGCAAGTGTTCTCATAGTAATGCCCCAAAATGTAGATTGAGCCTTTATTAGTTCAGGATTATACCGCCGGGAGTGTATTCAACGGCCTTCGGGCCGGTCTTGTTTTGCGACTAATCTTTTTCCCTTTCCCAGCGTCATTTCCGCGCAGTTCCGTTTTGAAACTATTTTGAGAATTCATTGAAGTTTCATCACTTTGAGTAAGTATCTCCAACATTGCTTCTGTATCGTACTCTCCGTGTGTTGTCCTGAAAAAAAAGCTGCACGAACGGAGGAAAGAAAGCACAATGAAGAAAACACGAGCACGCAGTTTCCTGGCAGTGATGCTTGTGGTTCTGGGTAGCGTTAACGTTTTTGGGTGGTCAGCGGAAGGTCACCAAACCGTGGCTGACATTGCACAGCAACTCCTGACGCAATCGGGCCAGTTCGGCCCGGTTCAGGCAATCCTTGGCAACCTGACTCTGGCGCAGATCTCCACCTGCCCGGATGAACTCCGCGCATTCCAATCCAGCGGCACGCCCATGAGCGCCGTATGCTCGCAGGTGTTTACCAATCCCGCGCCGCCTACCAACACCGGGAACTGGCACTTCATTGACATTGACGTTTCCATCACCAGTCCCACACACCAGGATGTACTTAACGCCTGCGCCAATGACTGCGTATTGAGCGCAATCACGCAGTGGGGCGCGGTGCTGGCTGACACTACCGCGGCGACCAATGAGCGTCTGCAGGCGCTTTCTTTCATCGTGCATTTCATCGGCGACCTGCACCAGCCGCTGCACTCTGCGACTCGCGGAACTGATGCCGGTGGCAATGCGGAAAACGTACGCATCGATAACGGCGTCACCAGCCTTCATCACGCCTGGGACCTGAATCTGGTGCAGGACATCAATAGCGATGCCGCAACTCTGGCTTCGCTGCTCAGTCCGGAAATTGCTTCTGCTCAGGCTGAAGCGCAGACCACGCCGGAAGCATGGGTACTGCAAGCGTTTCAGTTCGCGCGCACGGTAGCGTACGCGGGAATACCCACCGGCTCGGGCACAACCACCTTATCGACGACCTATATCAGCAATGCTGAGACCGTGGTTCGGCAACAACTGGCGCGCGGCGGCGTTCGACTCTCTCAATATCTGGTGAGCGCCCTTAGCGGATCGCCTTCGCCAACTCCGACGCCTACGCCCACTCCCAGTCCCAGTCCTACTCCAACGCCTGCGCCAGGAACAGAGCTTCTGGGCAATCGCGGATTCGAGCAAGGCGCATCCAATCCATCGCCGTGGGTGCTGACTTCAACGCATACGCCGCTGCAGATCATCAACAGCTCAGCTTCAGAACCGCCGCACTCGGGCACGTTTGACGCATGGCTTGATGGCTGGGGAAAAAGCAATACGGATACGGTGCTGCAACAGGTGGCAATTCCGTCCGCGTCCACGTCAGCAACGCTGAGCTTCTGGCTGCATATCAATACGGCGGAAACCAGCAAAACTTCTGCGTTTGATAAGTTGACCGTGCAGGTGCGGGATTCCACCGGCGCTGTGTTGCAGACGCTTGATACATACTCCAACCTGAACGCCGCAACGGGATATCAACAACATTCCTACAACCTGAACGGCTATATCGGAAAGACGGTGCAGATCTTCTTCAAAGGAGTGGAAGATTTCGAGTTGCAAACGTCATTCGTGATAGACGATGTGTC
>DATEJX010000176.1:0-28072 GCA_035277785.1 Candidatus Angelobacter sp.
TCCAAAAGAGTTGCCTGCGCGGATTACTCCTGGGGGTAGAGGGCCGGGAAAATTTGAGCCCACAACAAAACCTTGTAAACTGCCGTCTGCTGGTGGATTTGAAGTGGCTTTTGCAGCATCAAAGCTTGAATTCCTGCCCAACTCGTCTCCCAAATGACCCAGTCGTTCGTAGCGCACTCCAAGATTGAGCACGAGCGTCGAACTAACACGATAGTCGTCCTGAACAAAACCCGAACCTTCCCACCCTCGAACCTCGCGATCAAAGAGGCCGAAAAAGTCAGTGGAAGAGAAGACATTGCTGAACTGGCCAGTGCCATTGCCGGCCGCATCCAGTCCCAGCAAAAAATCCGGCCAACTAAGAAACTGTAATGCTGAAGTTAAGCCGGGAACTTGAAAGTTCTCTTCTAATCGGGTAAGCGATCCTCCAGATTTAATCAGGTGTGCCCCATGAATCACGCTGAGCACATCGCTGGCGGAAGCGGTATTCTGCGTGTAGGTTCGTGGAAATGCCGGGGCCATGCTTATGGATCCAACAATATTGAGGCTTGGCAGTTCATTGTTTTCGTTCGCATCCGATTCTGATACCCCTACACCAGACCAGGTGAATGGCGCGCGCGCCTGGGAGCCGACTTTGGTGCGAACGAACCCAACTCGTGCTTCGTTCAAACTAGCGGCGGTAACTGTGTAGGTGTGAGACAAGGAGGCTACTATAAACTGGGAATCACCTGGGCTATCGAAGCCGCGAATATTGCCTATGGGATTGGACCCGTTGGAAGGAAATGTCACCAACTGATCGGCTTTTGCAACAAAGAACCGCGACGCTAATCGACTTTTTTGCGAAATTACATAGTCCAAATTCCCCACACCCTGATCTTCCCGGAAATCGCACGGCTGCGCGAAAGCGGAAAACCCACTCCTTGCCAACGGCTTCGAGCTATCCACCACTTGAGGAGTTGGGATTAGAAAGCTGCCATCCGGCAATTTGAAATTCAACAGGGCCAGGGCCACGGGATTGATGTTCGATCCGTCTGTATTGATTGCCACTCCGCCCAACGCTCCTTTTTGTCCGCCAAACAACTGACCAAGTGCCTCTGGAGATCGATCATTTGTTATGGGCGGCTCACTCACGGTGGCGGCGCAGCCGATTCTCGCCTGACCAGCGGCCAGGCCGTTTACCTGTCGGGTTCCCTGATAGGACGCAAAGAAGAACAATGTTTTCTGTTTGATCGGGCCTCCCAGGGCAAATCCAAATTGGTTCTGCTTAAGCGCAGGCCGCTGCTGGCCGGCCTTGTTCAGGAAAAAATCATTCGCATTGAGCACATCATTGCGCAAAAACTCGAAAATCTCACCGTGATATGCTTCGCTCCCCGCTTTCGTCATCACGCTCACGTTGCCTCCAGCGGTGCGCCCGAATTCCGCATCGTAGAGTCCTGTTTGCACCTTGAACTCCTCAATGCTGTCCGGATTCGGAATGGGGATTCCTCCGCTCGCCGCGCCCGAAGCAATTACATCGGTGACGCTGATCCCATCCAATTGCCAATTGTTGTCGTAGGATCGTGCTCCATGCACGAAGATTCCGTCATTAGAGACTCCTACTTGTGAAAGCGCCGTTCCACCGCTACCCAGTTCTCCCGCATTGTAGACACCTACCGCCACTCCCGGGGAAAGACCCGCTATTTGGGTGAAGTTTCGCGTTACCAGCGGGAGCGCTTTAATGGCTGTTTCGCCCACCACGCCTCCCAACACAGAATTGTTGGTATGGACCATGGCTGGATCGGAAAACACATCCAATGTTTCGAAACGCACCCCAACGCTCAGAAAAATTTGTACCTGGAGTGTTTCCGTTACCGAGATTTGCAGGTTTGACAGGCGTGAAGTTTCAAAATTAGATTTCGCTGCGCGCAGCTGATATACACCGGGGGCCAAAAGCAGGAATCCGAATCTGCCCTGGTCGTCGGTCACCGTAGTTCTTGTATCCGCTTTATCGCCCCCGGTGATCTGAATTGCAACGCCCGGAATCACCGCGCCGGATAAATCTAAAGTGACGCCGGTCAGGGCTCCAGTCGATATCGTCTGGCTGTAGGAGGGCAGTACAAACCACAAAACAATCGCAAGCATCGCGAATTGCGCGAGCCTCTCTCTTACGGGACCGCGAATCGAGCCCGCATTCAACACAACTCCAGTCCGAGCAGCGGCCTCGGCCAGGTTTCTCTGATCGTTTGTGTGCGAGACTCGTGTGGGTTCCATGTCCCCGGAACATCGAAATACTAGCCATTTCCAGGTCAAGGAATACCTGTCATTTCTTACAGGTGCGTGGAAGTTTACTTCAGCAAGAGAATGCTTCTACTCGCGCGAGGACTCCTGACTAAAGATGAAAAGATGAACATATCCTCATCTCAAGTGCCGGATTGGCGGACATTCTCGTGCCCACACGCCGCCCGCACAAAATTCCGCTTCGGAAGGCAAAGCTGTCTGATCGTGTTTCTAATCTGCCTGCTTCTTGCCTCTCCGGTGTTGCTGAACTGCGTTGCTGAAGAGCAGGAAAAGCCCGTCCGGCGCGTTCTGATTATCAATGAGGTAGGAACATCGTATCCGCTCATCAACTTGATGGATGAGGGAATACGCGCAGCGCTTAAGAATGGGCGATATCGAATCGAATTTTATCGTGAGTACATGGAAACGGTATTGTTTCCCGATCAAGCGGATCAGCAAATGATTCGCGATTTTTACATTCGCAAGTATCAGCGCCGTCCGCCTGACGTGATCATTACCGTGGGATCAACTCCCCTGCGCTTTATGGCCGATGCACACGACAAGTTTTTTTCCAGTGTCCCCGTTGTGTTCTGTCTTCCCAACAGGTTTGCCGGTCTTCCACCAATCCATCCTGAGTTTACCGGCGTGGAGGGAGACATTGCGCCAGCCGCGACTCTCAAGGCTGCACTCCAACTGCAGCCCGATACAAAACACCTCGTTGTCGTCGGTGGAATGGCGCCCTTTGACCGCCAACAACAAGAAGCCGTAAAGCAGCAACTTAAAACTTTCGAAAGCCGGCTTGATATTTTGTACCTCACAGATCTGGCCATGCCGTCACTTCTCCAACGTCTGAAAAACCTGCCTCCTCATACCATAGTTCTCCTCACGGCGCTCGGAAAAGATGCAACGGGCACCCCTTATATCTCCAGTGAAGTCGGTCCCACGATTGTCGCTGCGGCAAATGCCCCGGTTTTTAGCATGTCTGACAGATTCCTGAACCATGGTGAAGTAGGTGGCAACATCGCCAGCGCCCTTGAACAAGGCAGAGCAACTGGAGAGATGGTCCTGAAAATACTTGGCGGAGAAGCACCAGGGAATATTCAGGTGATGCAAACCGGCGAAACCTATATGTTTGATTGGCGGGCGCTGAAGCGCTGGGGCTTCAAGGAGGAGAATCTTCCCCCGGGTAGTATCGTGCTGAACCGCCAGCCTACGGTCTGGGACTCGTACAAGTGGTACATCGTAACCGGCATAACTCTCATAACAGCGCAAACGCTGCTCATTGCTGCTCTCCTCTGGCAGCGCAAAAGGAGACAGAGAGCAGAGGCTGATCTGGCGCAATTGACCAGTCGTTTGATGGAAGCGCAGGACCTGGAACGGCGCCGCATAGCGCGTGAGATTCATGACGACTACAGCCAGCGTCTGGCCCTGGTTGGAATAGATCTTCAACAATTATCGAGTTCTGTTGCACCGGAGGTAGCATCGCAGCTCAATGAGCTCTGGACCCAGGTCAGTGAACTGGGATCCGATCTTCATTCTCTTTCCCACGATCTGCATTCTTCCACTCTCGAGCGTCTGGGATTGGTGGCAGGAGCAAAGGCCTTCTGTGCGGAGTTCTCGCTTCAGCAGGGCATTCAGGTTGATTTCCGGGCTGGCTCTGGAAGCAATAATATTTCAGCAGATCGCTCGCTCTGTCTTTTTCGGGTGCTGCAGGAAGCGCTGCGTAATATCAAGAAACACAGCGGTGCCACTACAGCCAAAGTGCGACTTGAATTTGCAGATGGGAGAGTCCATCTCTCCGTCTCTGACCACGGAAAAGGCTTCAACTGGAAAACGCGTCCCGACACAGGTGGAATTGGGATCAGAAGCATGGAAGAGCGTGTGCGATCACTCCAGGGGCAGTTTGAAATTCGCTCGCGCCCCATGAACGGAACTCGCATTGACGTCTGGCTCCCGGTCAACATTGCGTCTCGCCTTCGAGAGCAGGTAGCAGCCTAGCTCGAGCGTACATATGATGTCCAAAAATGATGCCGAATCGAGTCTGTACCCAGTGGGTTCACTTACGTCTCAACAGGTGTTCTACGCAGTAAGTGAAGGCGGAAAGGACGACCGACCAATTCAACAACCGCCCGGCAAGCGCAGAATCCTCCTGGCTGATGATCATTGCACCATGCTCAAGCGCCTGGTATCTCACTTGGAGCCATTTTTCGAAGTCGTCGCCGCTGTGTCTAACGGGATAGACCTGATTTCTGAGGTGCGCCGGCTTGGCCCCGAGCTGATCGTGACTGATATAACCATGCCCGGATTGACCGGGATAGAGGCTGTCCGTGAGCTCCGCCGGACGGGGTCGCTCATCCCTGTGGTATTCCTCACGGTTCACAGAGAAGCAGCCTTCGTTGAGGCATGTCTGACGGAAGGAGCTCTCGGCTACGTTCACAAATCGGGCTTAGTATCCGAGCTGATACCGGCGATGATTGAGGCGTTATCGGGACGCCGGTTTATATCGCCCTCAGTTCCGTACGCTGCAGAACTTCACACAAACTCAAGTTCTTGATGAATCATCTCGCCAAAATCTACATTCTTGATTGATGTCTCAACCGTCATTCCTTTTTGCCTGAATGTGACCTGGAAAACATGTGATCGGAGTCTTCTATATAGTAGCCGTTTCCCTTTGAGAGGCTACTATGCCTGTCTTTTCACTGGAGCGGGAATGGCGCCACCGATTTTCGAAATCACACCCACCCACGTCCTCAGTTTCGGGATAAAAGTATCAGAGGCAGATGCCAGTCAATGGCTCAAATTGTGGGCTCATACATTCAGCTTAAGAATGAAAGATATCGTCTCCCCTGAGTTGAGCAAACTCTTTCAGAGCGCCACTCCCAGCAGAACATTTGACCGTTTTGTTAAGAAGGTGGAGAAGGCAATTCACCGAGCCGAGAATGAGTACGCCGAAAACATCGGTCTATGTTACTCGCGCGATTGTATGACTGAGCGCGAATGCTGCAGAATGGTGGCGTACCTTATGGGTGCCGGATCCGGCAAACGTGAAGCAATTTGTTATCAGGAAATCACAATGACGCCGCCCAACTCCAGCAAGGAAGGACCAGAAACGCGGGAAGAGCACCCTGTTCATGTTATTGCTGAAGCTGGCAAAGTTCGTGCAAGAGTGTTGGCCGGTTATGAGCAATTGCAAAAGAAAATCCTTGTGTTCGGCGCTCCGGACAAAAAATCACAGCCGGCGCATTCAAAAATTCCTCCAATGACCACGATGGCAACGGTTCATTAAGGCCATTCCGCTCCTGATGCTCTCGCTTTCCCTCTTCCAAATCAGCCGGCAACAGCCGAGGCAGATGTACTCCGGGAAAATAGAAAAACTGGCAGGCCAGCCATCGCAGGGTTGCCTGCAAAAAGTTTTTGTTGGGGATGCAGCGAAGGGTTTTCGGCGCGTCTTAGAATCTGGAAGTGCTCGGAGTCTCAAATGGCAAAGGTTCTCTGTACCGGATGGGATCGGGGTCTTTTGGAGACACGCACCTTCATTTTGAAATCAGCGGGACACGAGGTGCATCAGGCCAGGACCCAAGGGGAAGTTGTGTCTGCGTGCCAACAAACCCAGTTCGATGTAGCTGTGATTGGCCAAACCGTGTCGAACCGCATGAAGCGGGTCGTTTTCTTGTTTGTCAAAGAGAACTGTCCGCAGGTCAAGGTTCTGGAACTTTATCAGCCACACATGGGAAAAGCGCTTGAGCATGCCGACGCCTGGCTGGAAGTTCCTGCAGACATTCCGAGTGATCTTGCCGAGCGGGTTGGACAGCTTGCACAAAGCGGTATTCCCGCAGAACCACAGTAAGAGGACTGGCCGAAATCTTAAGCAGTGTCTCAGGCGGCAGCGCCGCTGGCAATAGAGTTACTTTGCCGGCTTGGCTGCGATGAAACCGCACACGCCAGCATCGAATCCGGGCTGGTTGAAGACACAAGCGCACCCCAGAACGTTGGGGCACGGCGTCTTTGAACTGCAGAAGCCGCGGCACGTATTGGTCTGAGCAGTCAGCAATAATTGGTGAGAGGAAAAGTTCCCGCACCAAAAGTGGCTGTAACCATCGCCACAAACAAAATGGTTCTGAATTTTCTAGTCATCACTCCGCCTTGAATTTAAAAAACGATGATGAGGATGGGAATTTTTATAAACCTGGCAGCTCTACTGGCCGCCAGGTAGCGACAAATGGATTCTGTGCTTCCCCATAGTTGAAAAAGCCGCTCCTGGCAGCATCAGTAGGAGCAATCAATGACTACTCGTCCAAATCGTACGCAGGGTTGAAATGGCGATGATCAGATGGGTCGATCGAGGTTGCCGGACCCTTTGTCAAGAGAATCTGAATTACGTCAGCCGCATCACCGAGTTTTTGAACTTCAGGCTTTATATATGTCATGGTGTTTTCCTTTCAATCATTTGTCTTCAAGATTTTGGATTTCTTGTGTGGCTCACATGCAATAAGGCCTTGCTTCAATTCCCTGTTCTGATGAATGAGTGCGATATTGTCCGCCAGCAGCAGAACACAACAGCTCAGGATGGCAAGGTTCCACTTCATTGTGTCTCATTCCACGGCCATCAATAAGGCCGATTCAGAGGGCATACTAGCAAGAACATGCAGGGGCAGAGCCGCGCCGCAAGCAATTTTTTTTTGAGCACTGTTCCACTTCGGCACAACACCGTGAATGACACAGTGGTGTCAGCCTTACTTACAGGCTTGAGTGGGCTTTTTGCGTGATCGCGCTCCATCCCACACGAGTATGCGATCCCGGCGAGAGTTTTCCAGGCTAGCCCAAACTGAATTCTTCAAAGTTTTGGTGAACTTCAGAGACGCGCTCATGAAAAAGGCAGGAAATGAAAGACTGCTGCGGACTGGGCCGCTTCTCACGTTTAAAATGAGCCAGGGCCTGTAGGGCCATACCCTGCGTGCCACAGAGTACGTGCCCGTCGTCGAAAGCCCTGGACCCAGCCGGCCATGAGTTAAGGAGCGCAGCCAGCTTAAAGTAGGGTCGGTGATCCGGATGGCTGATATACGTGGCGCCACACTTTTCCATTTTTGGAAAGGAAAAAAGTCTCGCACCCAAAGGCATTTCCTATCGCACGTCCTGTATAATTTTACGTTCGATAGTGGACTGGAACGCAAGGCGATCGCCCTCCCTGGCCTGGAATGTCCCGCACGAAACCTATAACGGCCGTAATCCGTCCAGGCGGTTCCGGCAGTAACCAATCATGCATAAAAGTGACAAGCCGCAGCTTCCGCTGATCGCCCCTGCGTGCGTTGTCATGGACAAGGGCCAGCTTCCGAGAGAGAGGAGTAGTGAACGAAAAAGACCTGGCTCAGAAGTTTATTGACCTTGCCCAGTTGTGCTGCGAAATGGAATGCCAATTGGCCGAGAAGGATGACTTCGATTTTTCAGACAGGGTGCGCACGATGTGGCGCGACGCCCAGGTAATCATACGAAAATTTCGCATTGAGCCAAATCGCACAGCATGGATCAGATTGAAGAAATGAGAGAGCTTCTTCTGCGGTTAACCCGGTTTTTCAAGTTGGAATCTTCGCGACCGTTGCGGTGAATGTTGTCGTTCCTCGCACACAGGCTGAATGCTGAGTGCTGTACTTCTAGCACACCAGCTGCTCACGTGAGAGCTTCAGCCCATCCAGATTGCCTAGCACAGTCACCGCAATGGAGTCCTGATGGAATAGAGAAGCAGCCATTTCGGTTACTTCCTCTGCCGTTACCGCCTCAATCTGTTCAATCGTTTCGTCCAGAGTGAAGAACCGGTCGAAGTACATCTCCTGGCGCGCCAGATTTGACATCCGGGAGGTACTTGACTCCAGGCTCAGCATCAAGCTGCCCTTAAGTTGGTCTTTCGCCCTGCGCAGCTCTTCCGGAGGAATCGCTTCTGACTTCAATTCGTGAAACTCCGCCAGAACAGATCCCACCACCTTGGGCGTGGATTCGAGTGATGTGCCTGCATACACAGACAGGCAGCCGGTATCGCGATAGGGATTCAAGTCGCTGTAAATTGAATACACCAAGCCTTGGTCTTCGCGGATCTTTTGGAACAACCGGGAGCTCATGCCTCCGCCCAGTACCGTGTTCAGCACATAAGAAACGTATCTCTTCTCGTGCGATATGGGATGAGATGGCACTCCCAGGCAGAGCTGCACCTGCTCCAGAGATTTCTTGTTGCGAGTAATAATCCTCGGGGTCACCGCCGGAGCAGGCTGATGGAATCCATTGGGCACGCTTTTCAGGCCAACAAACCGTTCTTTAATCAGGTTCATGAACCGCTGGTGGTTCAGATTCCCGGCCGCTGAGATGATCATGTTATTCGGCACAAAACGATGCCGGTAAAAATCAAATAGCTTCTCCTGTTCAAAGGAGCGCACCGTATCTTTCGTGCCCAGAATCGGCTTGCCCAGCGGGTGGTCCTTCCAGAAGTTCTGGGTAAAAATCTCGTGGACAAGGTAGTCAGGATTGTCCTCGTCCATTTTTATTTCTTCCAGAATCACGCCTTTTTCGCGGCTGATGTCTTTTTCCGCAAACACCGGGTTCAGCACCAGGTCGCTTAGGATATCGAGTGCAATGGGCAAGTGTTCGTCCAACACCTTGATGTTGAAGCAGATGGTCTCTTTTCCGGTAAAGGCGTCCATATTGCCGCCAATGGAATCCACCTGGCGGGCAATGTCCCGGGCTGACCGGCTGGTGGTGCCTTTAAACACCATGTGCTCAGCAAAATGTGAGATACCGTTCAACTCAGCGGTCTCATCCCGCGAACCGGTCTTCATCCAGATTCCTATCGAAATCGAGCGGATGTGACGCATCTCCTCGCTCAGAACAATGAGACCGTTCGGCAAAATCTCCCGGTGGATATCCCGGGGTTCAGTAGTTGTGGGGCGCGGCTGGGCTGCGGTTTCCATGTCTTTGGCTCTATATGATTCTCACACGTGGCAAATGGTCGCTTGGCTTTTTATATGTACTTTGTCTTCAATAGCTTGCGAGCAATGCGCCAATCTGCGCCGTGGCCAATGTAAAATCACCTTGAAATGGCCTCATCCCTGCATCAAAACCGCGTTAACCAGCTTCTTGGGCTTAATTTTCAAGAGCTTAGCCTTCTTGTGCAGAGCCACAAGCAGCCCGACTACCGTGCTCGCCAGCTTTTTGAAGCCATCTACGCCCAGCGCCAGGCCGACCTAGAAAGTATTTCTACTCTGCCCAGAAGCTTCAGGTCGATCTTGCACGACCAGGGAGTTGAGATCGGTGCGCCGCGGATTGAAAAGAGCTTCCCCTCCGTTGACGGCACCATCCGTTACCTTATCGCCATGACCGATGGCGAAACCGTGGAAACCGTCTGGATGCCCGAAGGTGATGGCGGTGAAGAGGCCGATGGCAGCGAAGCCGGGGACGAAAGCACTGAAAAGGGCTTTGATCGCGCTACCATCTGCGTCTCCAGTCAGGTTGGTTGCGCTGTGAACTGCCAGTTCTGTTTGACTGCGCAGCTTGGCGTAAAACGGAATCTCACGGCCGGAGAAATCGTTGGCCAGGTCATCGCTGTCCTCAATGATCGCCGCGTGGACATGGAGCGGCAGCGGATCAACATCGTTTTCATGGGCATGGGAGAGCCATTCCTTAATTATCCTGAGTTCATGAAAGCGGCGCGTCTTCTGGTGGAAGGCGTTGGATTCTCTGAATCGCGCATGACTGTCTCCACTTCCGGAATCGTACCCCGTATTGTCGATTTCGGCTCTGAGCCTGTACGTCCCAAGCTGGCCATTTCACTGAATGCTCCCAATGATCAGCTTCGCGAACGCATTATGCCGTTGAACCGCAAGTGGAATCTGGAAATGCTGATGCAAGCAGCGCGCGACTTCCCTCTCCGCAACCGCGAACGAATCACCTTTGAATATGTCCTGCTGCGCGATGTGAATGACCAGCCTGAGCACGCACGTCAGGCGGTCGAGTTGCTGCGCGGCATTCGCTGTAAGGTGAACCTGATCGCCCTCAATCCCGGCCCGGGTATTGCCTTCGCTACGCCCGCTGAGAACCGCGTTCATGCTTTTCAGCAAACGCTCATTTCCGCCGGCGTTCCTGCCTTCGTTCGCCGCCCACGCGGGCGCGATATCTACGCCGCCTGCGGCCAGCTCAAACGCACAGTAGCCTGAATGCCGTTTTAAGAAAGTGATCAGCGAAAATCAGTGTCGTCTGTGTAATCAGCGGTGAGCCTTTCCAGCCACAGAATTGCAGCCAAGTTGCACATTGCAGTGTGTGCGGGCATCCAAACCATGTGGAGGATTCCCTATGGCAGAAAAGCAGCTATCCGGACTCAAAGTTGCTGCAATCACAACTGACGGGGTTGAGCAGGTGGAATTGCTTGAACCTAAAAAGGCTCTGGAAGAGGCCGGTGCTCAGGTACTGGTAGTGGCGCCCAAAGCTGGCAAGATCCAGGGCTTCAAACACCACGACAAGGCGGACCAGATTCCCGTTGACCTCACCCTTGACCAGGCGGACCCGGCTGACTTTGACGCTGTTCTCCTCCCTGGAGGTGTCATCAATGCTGACGCTCTTCGGGTGGAAAAGAAGGCCCAGGAGATTGTGCGCCAGATTGATCGTCGGGGAAACCCAATCGCGGTAATCTGCCACGGAGGCTGGCTTCTTGTCTCAGCCGGTCTAACCCGGGGGCACATCATGACCAGTTGGCCCACACTACAGGATGACATCCGCAATAGCGGCGCAGCTTGGGAAGATCGCGAGGTCATCCGCGACCGTAACTGGGTAAGCAGCCGCAAGCCAGACGATATCCCTGCTTTCAACCGGGAAGTTATAAAACTCTATTCTGAAGCCGTCCAGAAGCAACGAAAAGTCGCTTAATTAACCCATTAATTCTCGTCAGAGCCCGCCCGCAACGGCGGGCTTGCCTCTTTCATCTCGAAACGAGAATCTTTTACTGCGCCGCCCTTGAGAGAATCGTGTGGCACAGCCGCCCTCGGCTGTGAGCCAACTGAACGTAACCGTAACTGAAAGGCCTTCTCCTCTATGCCCTCAAACTGCCAACACACCATCCCGAGAATTGCGGTTGGCCCTTTCTCCGTTGCGACCTTTGCGACCGTTGCGGTAAAGCTGTGTTTCCGATCGCGGCGATGCCTCTCGTGATAGCTTTAATGTTCTGTTCGTGACCACTCTGAACCAACCCGCCGAAGCCGTAACTGCCCATGCGCCGGTCAAAACCGACCTGGGCGCCATGGCCATGGTGTCAACTCTGTTTTTTGCCTGGGGATTTCTCACTTGCCTCAATGACATTCTCATCCCCCATCTTAAAAATATCTTTGACCTCAACTATGCTGAGGTCTTGCTCGTGCAATTCGCCTTCTTTTCTTCTTATTGCGTCTTTTCCCTGCCGGCAGGGAAAGTCGTTGAGTGGATCGGCTATGCGCGCTCCATGGTCGCCGGCCTGGTCACCATGGGCTGCGGAGCGCTGCTGTTTGTTCCTGCTGCCATGGTTCCGTCGTTTCCGCTTTTCCTGACAGCGCTCATCGTTCTTGCCGCGGGCATGACCATCCTCCAGACCTCGGCCAATCCCTACGTTGCCGTTCTGGGTCCCCCGCGTACGGCCTCCAGCCGCCTCAACCTGACTCAGGGCTTCAATTCGCTCGGCACAACGCTGGCCCCGCTCTTCGGTAGTGTTTTGATACTGGGCGGAGCTGCGGCTCCTGCTCTGCCGCCGGCTCTCAGCGCAATGACTGCCACTCAGGTCCACGCTTACCGGTTGCAGCAAGCGGCATCCGTAAAAGTTCCCTATGTCGGATTGGCTATCGCGCTTTTTGTACTCGCCGCTTTCGTCGCTGCTTACAAGCTTCCGGTCATTGAATACGCGGAAGCGCACGGCCATGTTGAAGACAGCATCTGGAAGCATCGCGGATTGGTTTTGGGAGCAGTCGGTATTTTCGTCTATGTCGGCGCTGAGGTTGCCATCGGCAGCTTCATGACCAACTATTTCAGCCAAAAAGATATCGGTCGCCTCAGCCTGCAGGACGCAGCGCGATACCTGCAGTACTACTGGGGAGGCGCAATGGTTGGGCGCTTTGTTGGATCAGGAGTGCTGCAGAAACTGCCCACCCGCGCTCTGCTTGGCTTCAATGCCGCAATAGCGGCGCTGCTGGTCACTCTCTCAATGCTGAGCTTTGGCTCCCTCGCCATGTGGGCACTAATAGCCGTAGGCTTGTTCAACTCCATTATGTTTCCCAGCATTTTCACTCTCGCCATTGCGGGTTTGGGACCACTCACAGGCAAGGCTTCCGGGCTGCTGGTGGCGGCAATCGTCGGTGGCGCAATCATTCCGGAACTGCAGGGAGTTCTCGCCGACCGCATCGGAATTCATCATGCCTTCATTCTGCCGGTCTTCTGCTACCTGTATATCCTCTGGTACGCAATCAGGGGTGAGCATCCGGTGACGGAAAATACAATTTGACAGAATCCATTTCTGTTTCAGGTGTGCCGCAAGTCCCGCCCCAAGAAGGCGAGGCCTGCGGAACAGATCGCATCCGCCGCAGGCCACGCAAGGATTGATGTGTTATCCGGCCTTGGTCACAGCAAATTTTGGAACCAGGAATCTCACTACACGCGCCGTGCCTTCCATGGGAATGAAGTCATAGGTTTCCCGAACTCCCGTGAGCGGGAAAGAATCCGGGCCTTTGAATCGAGTGAAGATGCCGTCGGTTGCGAAGGCCTGCGTCCTGGTGGTATCAGCAAGTTCAATCACGGGCAGCAATACGCTGAATTCGGCCCCGCCGGTATCGATCGTCATGAACGTGGTTACGGTCACCAGAGTTCCAATGCCGATGTCCAGTACTCTTACAGCGCTGCCGAAATAGTCTCTGGTTAGAGTGCCGTCACTGAACGATGCAAATGGCTGGCCGAGAAAGTTGGACCTCACGAACGTGAACGTGATGCCTCCGCCGGTCAGCGTGTATTCATTGGGCTGAATGTTGGCCATTTTTTTATGCTCCTTGCCGCAATGTGGCTTAGATTTTTTTCGAGCCAATATCTACGGACTGGTTTTTGGCAGGATGACCTGGGTTCTGGCCCTTCGCACACTGCGGTCTCTTATGATGTGAACGAGCATGTGGAATCGTTACAATGCGTGTAAGACCTGTTCTTAGCCCTCGCAATGTTGGCCACCATTTCCTAGCTTTTCTGCCGGTCCTGTTTTTCTCCGTGCCTCCGTGTCTCCGTGGTGGATTCTGGCACTGTTAACCCGAAAAATGTGCACCGTTCCTCGCTCTTTAGTAAGCTATTAACTGCATGGCCGCGGAAAACACATTCGACATTGTGAGCAAGGTTGATCTCCAGGAAGTGCACAACGCCATTCAGAATGCGCTCAAGGAGATCCACACGCGCTTTGATCTGAAGGATTCAAAGTCAGAAATCGTTGTGGAAGGCAAAGATGCCATCATCATGACGTCTTCTGACGAATACAAGCTGAAGGCCGTGAATGACATTCTGCAGGGCAAGTTGGTCAAACGCGGCGTTCCGCTCAAGGCGCTTACATATGGCGCTGTGGAACCGGCTGCGGGTTCGCGTGCCCGGCAGAAAATTACTATGCAACAAGGTATCCCGTCAGAAAAAGCCAAAGAAATCGTCCGCGTAATCAAGGATTCCAAGAAAAAAGTGCAGGCAGCCATTCAGGGTGACACAGTCCGCGTGAGCGGGAAAGATCGTGACACTCTGCAGGAAATCATCGCCTTGCTGAAAGGCCATGATTTTGGCATTGACATGCAGTTCACTAACTATCGCAGCAACTAAGGGGCCCGTTTGAGTTCACCTGCTACAGGTAACGCCAAAGAAGTTTTTGAGTTGCTGCGCGACGATCTGGCAGCTATTGAGCGTGAATTTGGGCGCGATACTGTCTCCAACGTCCGCGCCATCACGGATATTGGCGAGCATCTCCGCGCCGGTGGGGGCAAGCGAATCCGTCCTGCGCTCCTGCTGCTCGCCGCCAAGCTCTTTCCTCATGACGAGCGCTCCGCCGTTCGCCTGGGAGCGGTGGTTGAAATTATCCACACGGCAACGCTGGTGCACGATGACATCATTGACGAGGCCGAAACTCGCCGCGGCCGCCCCGCCGCCAACACGCAGTGGGGCAATTCCAAGTGCGTTCTCGCCGGCGACTGGCTTTACATGCAGGCCTTCAAAATCGCCGTCCAGGAACGCAATTTCAAAATCCTTGATGTGCTCATCGATCTCACCCAGCAGATGGTGGAAGGTGAACTCCTGCAGATGGAGAAGCTGGGCAAATGCATCTCGCTCGAAGAACACTTTGATCTGATCTTCCGCAAGACTGCCTGCCTGTTTTCTGTCTCCATGCGCATGGGCGCATTGCTGGGCAAGGCCACTGACGAACAAGAGAGCCGCCTGGGTGAGTACGGACGCCATCTGGGTCTTTCTTTCCAGATCGTGGATGATGTTCTGGATCTCACCGCCTCAGAAGCTGTTCTGGGCAAACCCGTGGCCAGCGATCTCCGTGAAGGCAAAGTCACCATGGCTGTGATTCATGCCCTCGACCGTTGTACGCCGGCCGAACGCAAAGCCGTGGAGACCGTGCTGGACGAGCGCGCCTTCCTGAGCGTGAGCCACGAACAGATTCTCGACATGCTGAAGCGCTATGGCTCTATCCAGTACGCTTACGACGAAGCCGCGAAACACGCCGACGCCGCGCGCAAGGCCATCTGCACTTTCCCCGATTCGGAAATCAAGCGCGCCTTGCTAATGATCCCCGAGTTCGTGGTGGAAAGAAACAGCTAGCAATCGCTTTATGGATTCGTTCGCGTTGATTCGCGGCTTAAGACTTCGTCCAGTCTCCGTTTCAGAAACTCCTTTTCCACGCCGTTCGTCGCCAGCCGCAACGCTTCCCCATAAGCTGATGCCGCTTCTGCTCTCCTGCCGAGCCGTCGCAAAAGATCCGCTCGCGCCGCATGAAAAAGATGGTAGTCGCGTAACTCGCCCGCCTTCCCTGCCTGCTCAACCAGTTTTAGGCCTGCTTCCAGACTTTCGCTCATCGCCACCGCCACAGCATGATTCAACGCCACTACAGGCGACGCAGAAATGCGGAGCAGTTCGCGATACAAAGCTGCTATCTCTTGCCAGTCCGTCTCCGCCGCGGTTTCAGCATGCGAATGTACTGCCGCAATCGCAGCCTGCAATTGGTACGGACCCGGTCTGCGCATGCCCAGCGCCCGACTCACGAGCTGCTGGCCCTCTCGTATCATTGCCGCATCCCAAAGTGAGCGGTCCTGATCTTCCAGCACAATAAGCCTTCCCTGTTTATCGGTCCGCGCACCGCGGCGCGAGTCATGCAGCAGCATCAATGCCAGCAGCCCAGCATTCTCAGGCTCATTGGGCAACAACTGGCATAGCGTACGTGCCAGCCGGATGGCTTCCGCGCACAGCTCACGCCGGATCAGCCCATCGCCGGCGGTCGCGGCATAGCCCTCATTAAAGATGAGATAGATCACTGACTGCACGGATTGCAGTCTTTCTGAAATCTTCTCGCGTGGTGGGACCTCATAAGGAATTCGTGCTTCGGCAATCTTGCGTTTAGCCCGCACCAGACGCTGCGCCAGCGTGGGTTCAGGAAGTAAAAACGCGCGCGCAATCTCCGGCGTGGTGAGCCCGCCCAGGGTACGCAACGTAAGCGCAATCTGCGCCTCTGGATTGATAGCGGGGTGGCAACAGGTAAAAATCAGCCGCAGGCGATCGTCCGGATATTCCATTTCGGCTGGTTCAAATTGCATCTCTGCCTCAGGCTGGTGCGTGGTGGGCGTTTCATAAATCAGCGGTTCCTGTTTCTCGCGCCGCGTGCGCTCACGACGCCCGTGATCAATCAGGCGCCGGTGCGCCACCGCAGTTACCCACGCGGCCGGATTTTGGGGGACGCCTTTTGCCGGCCATGCGGTTAACGCCGCCGTAAACGCTTCCTGCATGGCCTCTTCCGCCACATCGAAACTGCCCGCGATGCGTATCAGCGTGGCGATAATCCGGCCTGATTCGCGCCGGAAAATCGCCTCGATGGTGTTGCTGACTTCATCCATTACTTGAAGTAACGGTTTCTACTTCACTGGCAGGCACGGCTGAAGGCAATCCCGGCAGCGTCCGAACTTCAACACATCCGTAGCTTCCTCCGCAGCAGGTGGGAATCCGGGATGCATAGCTGATTGCCTCATCCAGGTCTTTGCAGTCCAGGATGTAGTAGCCCGCCAGTTGTTCCCGCGTCTCTGCAAAAGGGCCATCAATGATCAATGGTTTGCCGTTCTGCACGCGGACGGTTGTGGCCGTGTTCGTCCGAGACAGAGGCTCAGCGGCTTCCAGAATTCCCTTCGCCCGCGTCTCCTCCATCACTTTGAAATGGCCTTCCATGATCTCGTGCCTCTGCTGGTCAGAGATCTGCGCCATCTCGTTTTCCTTGGTATAGATCAGCAGCATGTAACGCATGACTTCTCCTTCAACTCCGCATCGTTAGAAAATTGGTGGCACAGTCGCCCTCGGCTGTGCGAGTTCATAATCCATTCACTCTGTTGAACGCCTTTCATCCATTCGCCTTGCAGCCTTCCACTCACTCGCATTCGGCCTCTGACAAAGGGAGTTCCATTCGAACTAAATATCCCGGGCCTCAACCACAGCCCGGGGTGCAACCGTCATTTTACGCGGTGGTACTGGATATTCTCAGTGAAAGCGGCCTTGCCGTCTTTGTGAAAGGTCCAATCTGCAGTAAAGCTGTCAGGACCGCTGAATTTCAGCACAGCATTGTGCATATGCCCGGTGTTGGGATCGCTCAGGTTATCGCCACCCGCAAACTGGAACACTAACTGGTTGGATTCGGGATCATAAGCCTCCGCCTGCATGCGCGGCTGGTTTCCGGCAGTGCAATAGTGCGTGAGTACCAGGCGACTTCCGGCCAGGTGATAAACCGTGACCATCTCGCTCTCGCCGGGCACATTGATCCTTTCGAGCACGGCGCTTCCGTTTGACACCACTTCATACGAACTGGTGACCTTGCCCTTCTCAGTCTTAGCTTCCCAGTTACCAGCCAGAGACTTGATCCTGGCGAAGGCAGCCGCAGCGCCGTTGTCCTGCTTACCGGCCGCGTATGCCGCCGTCGAAGTCAGGCTCAACCACACCATCACGGCAACCGCCGCTCCCATCCATGAGACCACTCCAAATCGCTTCGTTTTCATAGTGTGCTCCTTATATTTAATCTTTTGGTGACCGAAGCGGCCTAGCCCAGCCGTTTCCGTCACGTTCGGCATAACGACGCACGAAATTTGGAAAATCGACAGCCTTAATTCCAAATTTCTTGGGCCCCCGGACGCCATGTTCCAGCTTCTTTATTGAGCAGACGCGAACTCACCCTCTATACTGGAGCGGGAGAATCCTGGATTTGGCGCTTTCTGCGGTTATTGTCGATGACGAACAGCTCGCGCGCGACGAGCTAAGCTACCTGCTCAAGTCCGTCGATGACGTGAGCATCGTGGCCCAGGGACACAATGGCCTGGACGCCGTAAACCTGGTCAAAGAGCATTCCCCTGACATCCTGTTTCTCGATGTCCAGATGCCGGGCCTGGACGGTTTTGGAGTGATCAAGAAGCTGATCGACAAGAAAGTTCCTCTGCCCCAGATCATCTTCGGCACTGCCTTTGACCAGTACGCGGTTAAGGCCTTTGAAGTCAATGCCATCGATTACCTGCTTAAACCATTCGATAAAAAACGTGTGCACCAGGCCATTGAGAAGGCGCGCAAACGCCTCCAGACTCCTGCGGCGGCCAGTAACGAAAAGCTGGATTCTCTGGTGAAGATGCTGGAAGCGCAAAAACCCCAGAACACCAAAGTCCTGCTGCGTTCAGCCGGACGGCTTTATCTGGTGGACCAAAAAGACGTCTGCTTTGCTTCGATTGAGGACGGCATTATCAGCGTGGTTGCAACCACCCATGAAGGCCAATCGAACTGTAGAACTCTTGAAGAACTACTTGAAGGACTGGATCCGGACATGTTCTGGCGGGCTCACCGCTCGTTCGTGGTGAATATTAACCGGATCAAGGAAGTTGTGCCCTGGTTCAAAAGCTCATACCAACTCCGTATGGATGATCGCAAGCAGACGGAGATCCCGGTGAGCCGCGCCCAAACCAGGAGGCTGAGAGAACTGTTTGGTTTGTAACCGGTTTGTCAGCCTCGGCGCACTTCAGGCTCAACTCTAAATTCCATTCTTTTCGAGCCACGCAACACAGTTAATCTGGTGCTCACGCCAATCCGTTCTTCGCTTAGCAGGCGGTGCAGCACGTCTACCCCTTCTACTGGCTCGCCTTCCAGGGCAACGATCACATCGCCTTCCTGCAATCCGACTTTGGCTGCGGGACTGCCCGGCTCAGGAGCCAGAACCAGCGCGCCTGTAGTGCTCTGTAGATCATAATGCCGTGCGATCACACGATTGAGCGGCGCTGTTTGCGCCTGAACGCCAATATAGCTTCGCCGCACGACGCCATGACGAATCAAGCTGCTGGCGATAAACTGCGCCGTGTTTACAGAAATTGCAAAACACAGCCCCTGTGCTGGCAGAATAGTCGCCGTGTTTACGCCAATCACCTCTCCCGCCGCATTCACCAGCGGACCGCCGGAGTTTCCGGGATTGAGCGCTGCATCCGTCTGGATGACATCGTCAATCAGCCGCCCGGACTGTGATCGCAAACTTCGTCCCAATGCACTCACCACACCGGCGGTTACGGTGTGCTGGAAGCCGTAAGGGTTGCCGATGGCTACAACCAACTGCCCTACGCGGATTTTCCGCGAGTCTCCCAGCTTCACGTTGCGGAGCGCTGGCGCATCAATGCGCAACACAGCAAGGTCGGTGTCAGGATCTTCGCCGATCAGTTGTGCTTTGAACTCACCTGCATCCGGCGTAAGCGCTTTCACATTGACGGCGTCGTGAACCACATGGCTGTTTGTGATAATGAAACCGTCAGGGGTAAAGACAAATCCGCTGCCACTTCCCCCACGGCCTCGCGCAGTCTCAACCTGAATCCGCACCACAGCCGGGCTCACCCGTTCTGCCACCGTCGTCACCACGCGTGAATAGGCATCCAGCGCTTCGCTCTCATCCGGCAGCCCAGGCGCAGCATGGTCTCCGGCGACATCCGGAAAAGAAATGTATCTGAGTAACTCACCCATGCTGCATTCGATAGCCATCACCCTGAAAAAGATTCAGGCGCCAATATGCTATGGGCGTGAGCAATGCCTGAGAACCTGGGCAGCTCTGAGAATCGGGAGAGTGCATATGCATCAACAGTTTATACGCGGCCTGAATCGCGGTTCAGGGGTCAGCAGCACAGTTTGTGAGCTGCTGGATCTTAGAGGTTTCCAATGAGGTGGGTACTGTCCTAAATCCACAAAACTTTATTGAGCCGCTTCTCTCAACAGCTGTAGAATGTGCCCATGGAGTTTCGGCTCAGTGCCTAAATTTGAAGATTGTCTTCAGCGCCTGGAAAAAATAGTTAATGAACTCGAACAGGGAAATGTCCCGCTCGAGCAGGCATTGAAACTCTTTGAAGAAGGAACGCAGCTCTCAGCATCTTGCCGGAAGGAGCTCGAAGAAGCCGAAGGACGAGTAGAGATTTTGCTGAAGCAGAACGGAAAGCTTCAGCCTGAGCCGTATGAATCCGTGACGGAACGGACTTCAGCCACAGCAAAAAAGTAAATCTTATTTAGCTGCCTGCAGGGCGTCCTGCAGTATTGCAACTTTGGCGGAAACGCCCCAAGCCCACCAAGGATGTGCTGTATGAAGCCGCTTAGTATAGTTGTCGCCCAAAGCAACGCAAAAATGGGTGAGTCTCTCGCTAAGTCCCTGTACAACCATTTCCGGTCTGTAAACCTGGTGAGCGGTGTCAATGATTTGCGTGATGCCATTCCCAGGCACCGTGCCGATGTTGCAGTGGTAGACCTTGAGCTTGCCACCGTTAAAGACGTCCAGGAACTGAGTCAGGAGTTCCCGGCCACAACCATTGTTTGCACCCACAGATTGGCGGATGAGAAGATGTGGACACAGGCCCTTTCAGCCGGTGCTGTTGACTGTTGCTACAACAGTGATGTCAGAGCCATCGTGCTGGCCGCCACTCAGACCCGTCCTCTGTCTCATTCTCACGCCGCCTAAGAAGTCTCGTGTAGCTCCTCCCGTCCAACAGGAAGGACCGCCTCACAAAAGGCGGTCCTTTTTTCTTGTCGTATTGTCAATGCGAGCCATGAGGCCTCAGCAATCCGCTCCTCTCTGGATGCTTGTTATACTCAAGCTTCATGCTTACAGACATCCTTCAGCAGGGCCAGCAGACGATTGATCAGGCCCTGGAAAAACTTTTGCCCGCGGCTTCCCAGCGGCCGGAATCCATCCATCATGCGATGCGCCACAGCATTTTTGCCGGTGGCAAGCGCCTGCGTCCAATCCTGTGCATGGAAGCGGCAAGAATGATTGCCGGCAAATTACCCGACGGCGTTCAGGAACTGGGATGCGCGCTGGAGATGCTGCACACTTATTCCCTGATCCATGATGATCTGCCGGCTTTGGACAATGACGACCTCCGCCGCGGCAAGCCTACCTGCCATGTGGTGTATGGCGAAGCCATCGCAATCCTTGCCGGCGACGCGCTGCAAACCCTGGCCTACGAAGTTCTCTCCCGGCTCAAAGCTTCGTCCGACGCGCGCGTTCGAATTATTGAGGAGATCGCCCGCGCTACCGGCACAGTGGACGGAATGATTGGCGGTCAGGTGAAAGATCTTGAAGCCGAGCACCAGCGGCCTGACGCTGAGACGCTTGAATACATCCATCGTTCCAAGACCGGGGCGCTCATCACCGCCAGTCTGGTGAGCGGAGCCATCTATGCCGATGCCAGCATGCCTGAAGTCCAGAGACTGCGCGACTTCGGCCGGGCCATTGGCCTGGCTTTTCAGATTGTGGATGATGTTCTCGACGTAACCCAATCTTCCGAGCAACTGGGCAAGACAGCAGGCAAGGACACTGCCTCAGAAAAGGCCACCTACCCTGCCCTGTTTGGTATTGAAGAATCGCTGCGCCGCGCCGACTCTATGGTAGTGACCGGCTGCAATGCCCTGGGTTCCTTTCTTGACCGCGCTGACACGCTCAAAGAGTTGGCGCATTTCCTGGTGCAGAGAAAAAAGTAAGGCCTCTGCTGCCGACAGGAAGCGCACCGTCGCAGAAGAGGCCCAGCAGCCTTACTCGATTCCCTTGAGTTGCATCACGTTATCTACGACATCGATCAGACCATTGGAGCACCGTATGTCCCAGATCGAGAACATTCCGATGTCGTCGTCTTCGCTGTGAATCATCAGGTGCATGCCGTTATGATCGGCAACTTTGAGCTTGGCGCCCTCCATGGAAGTCACCTCAGCCATGCCGTTCTTGCTGGCCTGGATCTGTTTTTTCAGCTCGCCGGTGGTCATGCTGCCGGAAAGCATGTTGTAAAGCAGAGTCTTTTTTAACTCTTCCTTGTTTTCCGGCTTCATCAGCTTGTCGAACAGCCCTTCCGGCATCTCCGCAAAAGCCTGGTTGGTGGGAGCAAAAATAGTAATTGGCTTTGACCCCTCAAGCATTTGTTCCAGCCCCGCTGCCTTGATGGCTGAAACCAGGGTAGTGTGATCAGAGGAACGGGAGAGATTCTGCCAGATAGTGTTGTTGGGCAGCATCTCCTGGCCGCCGACCACGGGATTTTTGTCCGCGGCAACGACGACTGTAGCCGCCAGCAAAATCAGGGCGAGCAGTGAAAGACGATTACGATTCATGATTGCTCCTTAATAATGAAACTTGTAGCGCAGCTGCAGCGCGACTGTGCGCGGATCGCTCACGTGCGAGCCGCCAAATGAATTGCTCAGGTCAATAAAATACCGCTTATCCGTGAGGTTGGTTGCAGTAAGTTTTGCTGACCAGTTCTCACCGAAAGACCTGCCAATGGCCGCGTCCACCGTTGCATACGCCGGCAGATGCCCCGGGCCGTCACCATCCAAAAACCCTGATCCGAAGCCCAGGTTGCCGGACATCCACGTTTTCCATGGCAACGTGGCCGTGAAGCCTGTACTCAGCGTATGCCGCTGGTCGTGGTCCAGATAGAAGAACCCGTCGGAAGGAGGACTGAAGTCTGTCAGTCCTCCGGTGACTCCGCCGGAACCCTCAACTGATTGGTGGGAGTAAACCAGATGGAAATCAACCGTATTCATCAGCTTGGGTGAGCGAACGGTCATCTCATAGCCGACAATACGGACGCTCTCAATGGTGAGCGGAATGAAAAGGTTTGAGTTTCCAATGGCGTCATGATCAAAAAAGTTGTGCGCGCCCGTTCGGAACTGATCAAAATCAAAAGCCCAGTTGTGGTACGGGATTGTTAAGCCGATTTCGTGCTGCTCATCACGCTCACCTCGTAAAGGCAAAAAGCCCGAGGCGGGATCAACTGCAGTGAAGATGTCTGGCGAGATGGTATCGAGCGGCGGCGCCTGGTAGTACCTGCTGTATGCGCCACGCAGCACCCAATGCAGGCGAGGGATCTCTATAGCGGCGCCCAGGCGCGGGCTGGCGACATTTTCCGTGACGAGTCCTGAAAAGTGAGTAAAGCGGACACCTGCATTCAACGTCAGCCACGATGTCGCTTTGTACTGGTCTTCCAGCCACAATGCTTCCAACTGACCGTTCACCCTTTGGCGCGTTAGTGGAACGTTCACCGGAGTGAGCGTTGGTGGATCCGTGCTGGCATCCACATTGTTTCCAAACAACCCGGCCAGCGTGTTGTCACGCTGGGAAAAGCCGTACGCGCCAACTTTCGCGTTGTGCCGTCCTTTCACCACGCTGAGTGAGGCCTGTCCTCCGAAGTAAGAAGAAAGCCGGTTGTCAGTGGTAACGATGCGGTTTGCCTCATCGCCGAGTCCCTCAAACGCAGCGCGATTGATATGGAATGATGGAGCCAGAGTGAACAGAATGCCCGAACCAACCGTGTGCACCCATGAGAAGTTGCCGAAGAAATCCTGTTCCCTGTCGCGGTCCCTGATGCCGGCAAGTTGCTGGTCAGGAGTGTTTGGCACCTGAAAGTAATCCGCCCGCGCCGAACCAACAAAACGAAACTGATCATTGGGTGTGGCGTTGAAAATCAAAGATGTGAAGGCTCCGCCGCCGGCGCCCTGGTCATGCAGGGTCTCTGTGGTGGGCGTCTCCAGTGCGTGGTCGGTGCGGTTGCCGTTCAAGCTGAAATAGTAGGCGGCCCGTTCGCTGTGGTCGCCAAAGCTGATCTGATTGTCAGTACTGTTCTGGCTGCCGTAGCTGGTAACAATCTCACCCTGGCGGCTGCGCTCAAAGCCGGTACGCGTGGAAACGTTGAACACACCGTACGTGCGATCACCCGAGTCGGCGGAAAAACTGCCCCGCTGGACTTCCAGGTTATCGATGTCCTTGGGATCAAACTGCGGGCCAACATTGCTGGCAATGTTGGTGTTGGGCACAGGTATGCCATCAATCGCCCACGTCACCTGATGGCCTCCACGCACGTGAAGCTGGTCATGCACCACCGTAGCGCCGGGAACAAAATTCGTGATCATGGAAAGCGCGTTAGTGCGGTCAGCACCGGGGACCTCAGCAATCTGGCTGCGGCTCACCATGCTTTCCGGCGTGGATGACGTGGGATCCACTATAGCCGGTTCTGCAGTGACCTCCACGTTTTCCTGGTGGGCCGCTACCGCCAGGGCGAAGTGAAGCTCCTGCACCGAATCGGAGGTCACAACCACCGCTTGCTGCTCGGTTGCGAATCCCGCTGAGTTCACGGTTACGTTGTATTGACCCAGCGGCAATTTCATTACAGTGGCCAGACCCTCGTCGTTGGTGGTTCCGCTTTGGCTTAAAGCCGAGTTGGAACTCTGTACTACCACCTGAGCGCCCTTCACCGGGCGATGCTGCGGATCATGGACGATGACTGTGACCGTCCCAAAAACCGAAGCCAGAATTGGCAGCGCGGTAAACACTGCAATTAGACTTAAATATTTCAAAGCTCGCATCATTGATAATTCCCTCAAAAGTCGCACTGTTACTGCTTGCTGACCCGGCAACTGCAGCCTCAGGAATTGATCTCCATAGTTTGGAGAGCAAGAAAAAGGCGTGCTGAAGAGCTATGAATCCTGAATGCCTTGAGTGCGCCGGGGGCGTTACTGAGTTACGCCTGGATTGAGGGAGGACCGCGATCAGTGTGGGAAGAGAAGCCGGGACTACTGAAGATGATAGCCACGGAATGCATCTTGAAATCCGTAGTGTGCAGCAAAGGGAGAGCAGACGCCGTGGGCAAAGTTGCCGCGGGGGGCGGAGCTGATTGCAAGCAGCAGTTCATGGGACATTTTTCTGAACCAGCTGCAGATCCCATTGCCGGCGCGTTCCCTTCTTCGGGAGCCTTCGCCTGCTCTGCCGCCATTCCATGGCAGTGATGCTCCTGCGCAGACGTTGCTCTTGCAGCGTTTTGCATGGCCATGCGATGACAGCTCGCTCCGTATGGCATTGTTCCCGTGCTCGCCCATAGAGGCGAAGCAACAGGCAACAACACGGCGAGAAGCGCCACAATGGAGCAAATCCGCTGCATACTCAACTCTGACTATAGCTTTCTATGCTTAACAAATGCAATTGAAAACTCTTTAAAGTCCCATTAACTTCCTTAATGAGAATAAGTTACGGCGTTATTAAAGTAATGAGTCCGGCTAGCGGCGTGAGGTGACAAGAAAAGCTCAGGCTGAGCGCCTTGTCATATAGAAGAACACGGCGGGAGTCACGATCAAGGACAGTACCATAGAGATAAGGATGCCACCGATCACCGCGATCGCCAGGGGCTGCAACATTTGTGAGCCCGCGCCCAGGGCAAAGGCCAGCGGTAGCATGCCGGCAATTGAGGCCAGAGCTGTCATCACAATAGGACGCAGCCTGCGCCTGCCGGCCTGCAACATTGCTTCTTCACGATCGAAGCCGGCGTGGGTGAACTTCTGATTGGCGTCAAGCAACAGAATCCCATTTTTCGCCACGATTCCAATCACCATGATGAGTCCCATATAAGACGCCACATTGACCGTGGTCCTGCTAATGGCAAGCGCCAGGAAAACGCCCGAGCTTGAAAGCAATGCAGAACAAAGAATTGCCACGGGAGCCGAGAAACTGCGGAATTCAAAAAGTAAAACCGTGAATACCAGCACAACGGCGAGGATCAGGATCACGGCAAGATCACGATAGTCTTTTTGCTGTTGAGCATAGAGCCCCCCATAAATCACCCGGATGGATGACGGCAGGTGCAGCCCGGCCACCGCCTTCTTCGCACGACTGACACCCTCACCCAGGCTCATGCCTTCCAGCCGAGCCGTGACTTCAACTTTGCGTTGAAGGTTCTCACGGCGAATTTCCGTCTGTCCGGGAAGTTCAACCATTTCTGCCAGCGAGCCTAGCGTCGCGGTTTTGCCCGTGCTGCTGGTGAGCAGCGTATTTTTCATGGCTTCCAGCGAGCTGCGGTTCTGTTCAGGAAAACGCACACGAATGGTGTAAGCGCGGTTGTTTGCAACCAGAGATGTCTGCGCAGGCACGCCTTGCAAAATCGCTTCGGCATCTGTGGCCACTTCTTCCGGGGTAAAGCCGGCTTTCGCGGCCACGGAGGATAGGACGTTGAATTCCGTTGCAGGACCGCTGATTGTGTTCTCAATCCCGTTTCTGAGATCGACGATATGCTTTTTGCCGGATGAATCTTTGCCCGCATTCTCCAGTGCGTCAGCCACGCGCGGCGCAGTCTGCTCCAGCAGGTTGGCATCTTCAGAAAACAGTTTCACCACAATAGGCTCAGGTTCGCCGGTGAGATCGCCAATCATGTCCTGCAAGAGCTGTGGGAATTCCACGCCCACGGCGGGTTCCTGGCTGGTGATTTGCGACCGAACATCATCAATCACCTCTTCCGCGCTGCGCTTGCGACCGGCCTTAAGTTTTACCGTTATATCACCACGGTTCGCTTCAGTGACCGCCGACAATCCGAGTTCAAGTCCTGTACGGCGTGACGTGCTCTCCACTTCCGGAAGGCTTTGTAGAATCTGCTCTATGTGGGAGACAACGCGATCGGTCTCCTGCAGCGAACTTCCAGCAGGCATCAGGTAATCCACAATGAATCCACCTTCGTCCATTTCAGGCAGGTCTTCAGAATCGAGAGTCGCGTAACACACAATTGAAACCAGCACCAGCAACGCGCAACCTCCGGCAAGGAAGAGTGGGCGTTCGAGCGCGCGTCGCAGCCAACGCTCATAAAAATCAATCACGCGCCGGAAGAAGCCACGCATGGAAGCCTCTTCCGCAGCCATGAGCTTCTTTATCTCCTGGTCCACGTCGCCATTGTCGTCCTCGGTTTCGTTTGGCGGCGGCAGCGCAGACGAGTGACGGCGAATCAGATAGTGGCTAAGGGTAGGCGTCCACAAGAGAGCCAGCACCAGGGATGTAAGCAGTGCTGCGCACATGGTTACCGCAAGCGCGCTGAAAAATGTTCCCAGGACCCCGCTGATGGAAATGAGTGGAATAAAAACAACAATCGGCGTGAGCGTGGAGCCGATCAGCGGGACCGTGATCTCAGATAGGGCGCTCTGCACCGCTTCCAGCCGGTCTTCACCGGCATCGCGATGCAGGACGATGTTTTCCACCACAACGATGGCGTCGTCAATAACCAGTCCAACTGCCGCAGCCAAACCACCGAGCGTCATCAGGTTGAAAGTCTGGCCAAGCAGCCTGAGGATGATAAATGTCACCATGATCGTGACAGGTATCACCAGTCCGGCGACAATCGAGCTGCCCCAGTCATGCAGGAAGATAATGAGCACCATGGCGGAGAGGAAAAGCCCAATCAGGATCGCATCACGTACGCTCTTGATGGAGGCTCGAACCATGCCAGACTGGTCGTAAAAGGTATCGAGATGGATTCCTGGCGGCAGCGTACGCCGGATACTCTCGATCTCAGCATGTACTTCATCTGCTACGGCTACCGTGTTGCTGTCCGGCTGCCTGTTTATGTTAAGGAGAACTGCTTGCTTTCCATTCGCGCGCACAATGGTGTAGAGCGGCTTGACTGAGTTCTCCACGATGGCGACATCGCCGATCCTTACTGGAACACCCGCCTGGGTGTTCTTCAAAACAATGCTCGCCAGTTGCGCGGGTGTCTGCGCCTGCGCATTCACCAGCCCAAGAACGAGTTGATGATTGCGCTCGAACAATCCTGGAGAATCGACAAGGTTGGACGCCTTGATGGCATTCAATATGTCAGTCACCGTCACTGACGCTTGCAGCAACTTTGCCGGATCGGGCGTAATGTGCACCTCGGGTTCCTGGCCGCCCTGTACCAGCACGGTTGCTACGCCGCTCAGGCGATTCAGTCGCGGAGCAATGTCATAGGTGGCGCGCTCCCAAAGCAGGGTTTGCGGCACCGTGTCCGACGTCAGGCTGTAGCCAAGTATGGGAAAGGAAGCAAAGGTCAGCCGGTGAGTATCGACCTTGGTGCCCGGCGGGAGATCGCCCTGCACCCTGGCCAGCGCAGCATTCACACGCTGCAGGGTCTGGAACATGTCCACGTTCCATTCGAAATATAAATCGATTTCCGCTTCCCCGCGGCTGGTAATCGACCGTACGGATTCCAGACCCTGCACACTATTAATCGCCTGCTCAATGGGCCGGGTAACGGTGACTGACATTTGATTGATGGGCATGACG
>DATEJX010000177.1:0-2544 GCA_035277785.1 Candidatus Angelobacter sp.
CTGCCCAGGAGCTTCCGGTTTCTTTTTCCGCCCGACATGTATCGCGGAGATCCCATTCCGGATATCGAAGCTTACATACCCATTCCAGATGGCCATGAAGCTCCGGGCGATCCCATTCGCGAAACTGCAGAAACCGGTCCAGTGCCAACGTGGATACGCGTGGTGGGCAGACTGAAACCGGGTGTTTCATTCGCCAGTGCGCGGGCAGAGATGCAGGTCATTTTCGATCGCGTGCGGCAGATTCCGGGTGTGTTCGGCCGCTGGCCGGAAGAAAAAATGCTTTTCATTCCGCTAGCGGAAAGAGTGGCGGGCCAATCGCGCATGGCAATCCTGCTTCTTTTCGGAGCCGTGGGATTCGTGCTGCTGATTGCGGGCGCCAATTTTGCCAACCTGCTGATGGCCCGGGCGTCAACGCGCGAGCAGGAGATTGCGGTGCGATCAGCGCTCGGCGCGAGCCGCAGTAGCCTGGTCCGGCAATTTCTGGTGGAAAGCATTCTCCTGGCAGCTCTGGGAGGATCCGCGGGGTTGTTGATTGCCAAGTGGGCTATTGGCATTGCCATCCAGATAGGCAAACACGCTGTACCCCGGCTGGCTGAGGTGACGTTAGATCCGAGGGTTCTGTCGTTCACTCTCGGCGTATCGTTTGCAATCGGAATTGTTTTTGGACTGGCGCCCGCTCTGGGGCTTCGACGGCGGAACGTGAATGAGACGTTGAAGAATGAAGGTGGAACATCTTCTACCGGAGCAGGCCAGCTCAGGTTGCGCAGGTGGCTGGTGACGGCTGAATTCGCGCTGGCCATCGTCCTTCTATCCGGCACAGGTCTGCTGCTGAAGAGCTTCTGGCGGATGAATGAATTTCCGCCGGGTTTTGAGCCTGACAAACTGGTGGTGCTGAATGTTTCGCTCGGTGGTCCTAAATATTTCCGGCACTGGCCGCAACAGGATACCTTTATTCAAGCCTTATCGTCACGGATAGCGCGCCTGCCAGGCGTGCAGGCCTTTGGACTCGATTGCGGAACGTTCTTCCAGTCACTGGAAACGGTGGGCGCAATACCGCATGAAAAAGGGAAAGACACGTTTGCGGTTCGATATGTTTCCACGGGATTCTTTCCAACTGTGCAGGCGCCGTTGATCAAGGGCAGGTGGCCGACGGAAACAGAGTGGCGCGACTTCAAAGACCTGGTGCTGGTCAACCAGACGTTTGCGCGGATGTACTCCGGCAGTGGCGACATTGTGGGGAAGCACATTGTGGGCGGAGTGGTGGACGCAACGGTTGTCGGGGTTGTTGCCGATTTCAAGGAATTTCAGCTTGATGCCGCTCCAGAACCGCAGGTGTACGTTTATTATCCGCTCGCGCCGGGAATGCTCAACATGAAAGTCTTTCTGCGCACGCAGAAGACCAGCTTGATTGAAGCCACACTTCCGCAGCTTACTTCCGCTATCGATTCCGATGTGCCGGTCCGCGTGGAGACGCTGGAACAGGCGCTGGCAGAGAGCATCACGTCGCGCAGGTTCAACATGTATATCTTTGAGGTTTTTGCCGGCTCGGCGCTGGCGCTGGCGCTGATTGGAATTTACGGAGTGCTGGCCTTCCTGGTACGACAACGGACGCGAGAAATCGGAATTCGCATGGCCCTGGGAGCACAACGAAAGAAGATTGTGCGGCTGATCGTATGGCAAGGCATGAAGATGACTCTGGCAGGAATGGCCGTGGGCACTGCGGCCGCATTAGGACTGACGCGTCTGATGGCCAGCATGCTCTATGAAACCAGAACGAGCGATCCACTTACGTTTGGTGCAGTCGCCGCACTGCTGGGAGTGATGGCAGCACTAGCGTGCGGGCAGCCGGCGTTTGTTGCGGCGAAGACCGATCCGATGGTGGCATTGCGACACGAGTAATCCAGCGATCGGATTTCAATTCGAGCAACCGGGTAAGTTGCGGGAAAATGCTGAGTCGATCCGGCCTTTGTGCGCATCTTTATCTATTCTGAGCAGCGCCGATGGCTAAACCAATCTTAATCACGGTTGACGACGATCAGGACGTGCTGCGGGCAATTGAGCGTGATCTTCGCTCGCACTATGGCGCCGAATATCGTGTGCTGGCGAGCGACTCTCCCCATGGAGCGCTCGATCTGCTGAAGCAGTTGAAACTCCGGAATGATGGCGTGGCCCTGCTGCTGGCGGACCAGCGGATGCCGAAAATGGATGGAGTTGGTTTTCTGCAGGAAGCAAGGGAAATCTTCCCTGAGGCCAAGCGGGCGCTGCTGACGGCTTATGCCGACACGAACGCCGCCATCAGCGCGATCAATGATGCCAGCATCAATTACTTTTTCCTGAAGCCCTGGGACCCGCCGGAAGAACATTTATATCCGCAACTGGATGACCTGCTCGACGATTGGCGCGCTTCATACCGTCCGGCGTTTGAGGGCATCAGGGTGCTGGGAACGCGCTGGTCTCCGCGGTCGTATGAACTGCGAGATTTTCTCGCGCGCAATCACGTCCCGTATCAGTGGGTGGACGTTGAACTCTCGGCGAACGATCCGG
>DATEJX010000178.1:0-16798 GCA_035277785.1 Candidatus Angelobacter sp.
GGTGGTGCGCAGGATCTCGTGCCGCTGCACTATCTTGCTGAAGGCCTGCTCCAAAGCTCCTCCATCCAGAGGGCCACGCAGGCGCAGTGTAATCGGCATGTTGTATGCTGCCCCGCCCGGCTGCAACTGCTCCACAAACCACAGCCGCTCCTGGGCATAGGACAGCGGCAGCGGACCGCTCCGGTCCGCCCGACGCATAGCTGCATCAGTTCCCGCCTTCTGCTTGACCGGTTCCTTTCGTTTCAATTCACGTAACTCACCCGCTAGCGCAGATCCGGTTCGCAGGCGGAAGATCGTAGCCAGCGATACTTTTACTCCAAACCGCTCTCGAATTTTACCCACCAACTGCACTGCCAACAGTGAGTGCCCACCGGCTTCAAAGAAATCATCGGAGCGGCCAATAGAAGGGACCCGCAATATTTTCTTAAACAACTCGAGTACTTCCTCTTCTATCGAGTCTTGTGCGGGGACGTTACTGATAGGAACCACAGGGGCAGGCAGAGAGCGGCGATCAATTTTGCCGCTAATTGTCATCGGCATGGACTCAAGCATCACGATGGCAGAGGGCATCATGAACTCTGGCAGAAGCACCTTCAATTTTTCGCGGATATCTTCCTCACTGAGCGGTGCTGAACTCGAAGTCACATAAGCCACGAGCCGGGGTTGCGCGTCATCGCTTTGCCAGATTTTGGCCACTGCATCAGCCACGCCGGGGACCTTCTTCAGCGCCGATTCAATCTCCTCCAGCTCGATTCGATAGCCGCGCAGCTTGATCTGATAATCACGGCGGCCAAGAAAATCGAGTGTACCGTCCGGGCGCAGCCGGACCACATCTCCCGTTCTATAGAGGCGCTCTCCTTCAGTTTCGGCAAAAGGATTTGGCACGAAGCGTTCCGCCGTTTCCACCGCCATTCCAAGATAGCCGCGGGCCAGGTTTCCACCGATACAAAGCTCCCCGGGAGCCCCCGCCGGAACTGGCTGCAGACGCTCATTCAGGACAATTCCCCAACGGTCAGGCAAAGGCTTATCAACGGGCACGGAACTGCCAGCCCATTCTGAAACTCCCGCTGTGACGGTGAGAAAACTTGTCGTGATCACGGCCTCTGTGGGCCCGTACGCGTTCAACAGCTCGCCGGATTGCCCGCAGGAAAGCCACCGTTCCGCCGCTGCCGGGCTCATCGCCTCACCGCCAATAATCATGAGCCTGAAATCCGAATGCAGCCGGCACTGGGAGCGACTCCACTCAGACGCAACAGTCTGCCAATAGGCAGTTGGCAGGTTTGCCACTGTGAGCCGCCATTCCTGCATGACGTTGAATAATTCGGCTGCGCTCCATTGCGTGTTCCCGCGGAGATAAACAGCCGCTCCCACGGCAAGAGTCGGCAGAACCTGTTCGATAGAAACATCGAAAGCGGTATTTGCGAATTGCAGTACGTGGTCTGAGTTTACGAGACGAAAACGTTGGATGATTCTGCTGCAATGAGAAGCAAGGGCGCCGCGCGAAACAGCCACTCCTTTAGGTTTTCCTGTGGAGCCCGAGGTAAAGATTACGTAAGCCAGATTGTCGCCGTCGGCGGGCACAAGCAGGTTTTCATCGCTGACACGTTCCAGTTCAGAATCGCTGCAGTCGATACAGACAACAGAAGAATTACTGCTGAGCTCAAAGTCTCCGCTCAGGTTCTTCTGGGTAATCACCACCACCGGCTGCACCCTCTCCAGAATCTGCCTGACCCGCTCCCGCGGCTCGGCAGCATCCACCGGTACATACACTGCACCAGCTTTCTGAATTGCCAGGGTGGCCAGCACAGAATTTCCTGAACGTTCCACCCGTACGAGAACCGCCGCTTCCGGCTTGGCGCCGAGCTCCTGCAAGCGACGCGCCAGCCGATTGGCAGCTTGATTCAGCTCACCGTAATTCCAGGTCTTGCCGTCAGCAATCACGGCCGCTTGCAACGGATTGCGAGCAGCCATTTGCTCAAACCGAAGCTCGACCGGCAGATCTTTCTCTGCTTCACTCTCTGTATCCGGTTCCTGCATGAGGATTGCCGGCGAAATCGGCAGTTCAGCGCAGGGAGTATCAGGCGAGTCGATCAGCAACCGCAAGATCGTGGTAAATGCCGCCGCCATGGTCTTGATGGTTTCTGGACGAAAGAGATCCGTGTTATACCGCAAGTGCCCGCTGATTGCGGATGAACTTTCATTGGCGACAAACAGCAAGTCGAACTTCGCAGATGCGTCCACACTTGTCAGAGGAACAACTTCCAGGCCAGGTGATGCCGGGGTGGACTGGGAGGAGCGATTTTCAAGCAGGAACCATGCCTGAAAAATGGGGTTGTAGCTGGCTTCCCTCACTGGGTTCACCGCCGCTACGACTCGGGCAAATGGGACTGCAGAATTGGCGAAAGCTCCCAGACAGGATTCGCGAGTGCGACGCAGGATGTCTCGAAAGCTGCATGATCCGTCAAACTTCACACGAATGCTCAGAGTATTGAGAAAAAGCCCAATTGATCCGGCCAACTGCTGCGAATTTCGTCCAAGATACGGAGTACCGACGACAATATCGTCTTGCCCGCTGTATTGATGCAGAAGCATCTGGAAGGCCGCCATCAATGTAATGAATAAGGTAGCGTCTTCCTGGCGACCTACTTGTCGCAGCTTTTCGACAACCGGCCTCGAAATACTGAACGGTTCTATGGCTCCTCGGCGTGTATGGGCTGGCGGTCTTGAACGATCAAGTGGCAGGCTGAGCAGCGGCGGAGCATCCGCCAGTTGCTGTTTCCAATAACCGAGCTGTTGCTCAATTGTTTCAGTTTTTAAAAAGTCTCTCTGCCACACTGCGAAATCGGCGTACTGAAGATCAAGTACCGAAAGCAGAGGCGTTGTCCGCCGACAATGGGCCTCATAAAGCATCATCATCTCGCGCAGCAGGACTAATTGAGACCAGCCGTCGGAAATAATGTGGTGCATGGAGACTGCAACCACATGGTCGTCAATCCCCGCGCGCAGCAGCTTCACCCGCATCAGGGGGCCTGCTGTCAAATCAAATGGCGCTGTGGTTTGCTGTTCCACCCATTCCGCGATTTGGGCTTCGTCTATCCCGCCGGGCAACTCCTCGATTGCCAGGACGAACTCTCTCGCGGGAGAGATGATCTGACGCGGGACGTCTTCCACAACATGAAAAGTAGTGCGAAGGATCTCGTGTCTGCGGATGATTTCAGCAAACGCCCACTGCAGGGCGGAAGTGCTTAACGGGCCGCGTATGCGGAAAGCTGCAGAAATATTATAAGAAGAGCTGCCGGGTGACGCCTGCTCTTCCAACCAGATGCTTTCCTGCCCGTAACTGAGCGGTGCTTCAGAACTATAGACAGGATTCCGGTTCGGAATACGCCCTAAGGCGCGGGCAGCAACCAACTGCTGACCCGCTTGAGGCATGGCAGCTGTGGCCCTGGAATCACTCATTGGTTAACTCCAGCAACTGAGGCAGGCGCAGCGGCTGAAAGCACGACTTGGTGCTGTGCGAACAGGCGATTGGCTGCAAGCCCTCTCTGTCGGCATAACCCCACAAACCTCTCTGCTTCAGCTTTCTGTTCCGATTCCTCAGAGCATCCCAGACCCATGCGAAACTCCAGCCAGGGTTCCGCTCCCATGGCATAAACATAAGCCTGAGAGCTTCCCAACTCGGTCAACATCGTGAGCGCCGCGTTCGCGTCACAGGCTTTTGTGCGGCGTGACTGGTCCAGGTTCCGGGGTAAACGGAAAGGCATCAACGCGCCATAAAGCCATGAGAGGGGAGCGCCGACGCATTCCATTCCCAGGAACACGGTGTCCACATCGCCAATACTGTGCCGCAGGTTGCGATAGAGCACTCCATCCACGCAGTTTGAATCAGCGGCAAAGAGAATCTGTCTTCCTCCGGCGCGCACCACGTATCCACTCTTGCAGTGCGCCAGGTCTGCATGTTCTCCGAAGAACGGCGCCGCAATGATTTCGCCATGACCGAAAGAGATGCGGTCCAGAGGATCCACTTCCATCACGTGGCTGAATCCGAGTCTCTGAGCTGCCAGCCTCAATGACGTGTCTGCATGGAAAATCCCGGAAGCATGCGGCACTATCAGGCAGCCGATCCTCTTGCGCAAGCGCAGCAAAGTCTCCGGAACAAAATGATCGTGATGTCCGTGAGTGACGACCGCGAAATCAATTTTCTGCGGCAGGTCGTCAAAGGAGTAATGATCCAGGCTTCCTTGTGAAGATCGCGGTGAAACCCACGGATCAGTCATGATCGAAATCCCACCTGTCTGCACCAGCACGCAGGCATGCCCGAAGTAGCGGATACGCACCGCCTCATCGTTCCATTCCGCCGAAGGTGCTGCTGCGTCGCTGGTGAGCAGTGCGGTCAATACTTTCTCATCGCTCTCTTTTAGTCCCATTAGTTCGCGCAAGAACCCCGCGGGCCGGGGCGTCAGCTCAGTTTCAAATAGCAGGTCAATCTCCTCGCAATCGAATGGCACCTGCCAGGCAACATGGTCTGGTTCACTGAGCCGGGGCGTATTCAGAAAAAACGGACGGCTGCTGTCCGTCTTTTGCTCCAGCAACCGCAACGACTGCAGGTGCGGCTTATACAGGGGACTTTCGTAGAAGAAGTTTTCCAGCGTGCGCACAATCGGATTGCAGTTGTAGTCATAAACCAGCTCAACTCGGCCGCGAAGAGGCGGTGGTAGCTTCGCATACAACTCATCCAGACACTGCCCTTTCGCTGTCTTGACCAAGTCGTCATAGAACTGGTTCAAAGCCTCGGCAAGTTCAATTGAGTCAACGTGCTCCCTTTCTGTAGCCTCGAGGAATTGCCGCATCTCCTGACAGCGCCTTGCGGGCACATTGGCGAATGGTGCACCCGCCAGTTCTGGATTTCCTGCCGCTTCTTCATGGCTGGCCGGATCATCCATATAGGACCTGAGCAATGGAAGCTGATAGTTCGCCACATGCAGGCTATAAGGAACCGGGGAGAGCATATCCGCCCAGATCGGCCATAAATTAATCAGCGGTTCGGCGGTTGTGGATGGAGCAAAACGATATAGTTTGTGATTGTCCATGATCTCTCCGCAGTTATGCTGCTCGCGCAGTCGAGACTCCGGTGCTTCTAAGCCCAGAGCTGGAGCGGAAACTCAAAACACGGGTGAGAAGAGGCAGGTGATTAAGCCTGTTGCCGTGCCTGCTGGTCTGCTTCCATCTTTTTGCGCAGGCTGAGGGGGCGCATGTCCGTCCACACCTCTCCGATATATGCCAGGCACTCGGCTTTGGTTCCCGTCTTGCCGGCATCACGCCAGCCCAGCGGAAGCTCGCGGTGCGCGGGCCAGATTGAGTACTGCTCTTCATGGTTCATCACTGCTCGATAGATGGTTTTGTCTTCGCTGTTGTCCATTTTGGTAGCTCCTCGGTATAAGTCTCAAAATCCATGCCGCGTTTTCTCAATGCCGGCTGGCGCGGTACTCGGGATACTTTGGCCGGAGCGCCTTTTGCTGTGGCGCCTTTGCCAGTTCTTTCGAAACCACATCAATTGCTTTGGCCAGTTGGCGGTCGTCCCCCACAATATTTTCAATTTCCAGATCAGGGGGCACCCCATAATTCTCCACTTGCCAGGTTCCTTGTGGCGACCACACGCCCATACTGGGAATCAGCAGTGTGCCTCCATCGATTAGCGAAGGATTCCCGTAATGGCCTACAAGCCCGCCCCACGAACGCTTGCCCACCACGGCTCCCATGTGCTCATCGCGAAAATAGGTGGCCAGCGCTTCGCCGCCGGATTCGGTGTACTCATTGATAAGGACCACTTTGGGACCGAATATTGCCGCCCGCGGCGAGCTCAAGTCTTGACCGTCCCGCGGCGATACGTAGCTGCTGGGCGCCCGGTGTAAATAATCCATGATGTAATCGGGCATTATTCCGCCGCTGTTAAATCGCAGATCGAGGATTGCCGCCTGCTTGTCGTTCTGCCCGAGGAAAAAACGGTTAAACGCCTCGTATCCAGAAGCTCCCGTGTCCGGCAGGTGTACGTATGCCACGCGCCCTCCGGTGAGCTTATCCACCACATGCTGGTTATGTTCAATCCAGGCAGAATAGCGAAGGGACTGCTCGTCAGCGATAGGATTTACGTATACCTCGCGACATGTCTTTCCCTGATCATCCGCGCACACCTTCAACTCAACAAGCTTGTATGCGAGATTTTGAAAGAAACTGTAAATGTTATCTGTGGCCTTCAATTCCTTTCCTTTGACTTCCATCAGATATTCGCCTTCATTCACACGAACTCCAGGCCGATCAAGAGGAGCGATCTGGTTAGGGTTCCATTCCCCGGCCTGATAAATGTGCCTGAAATAATAGTGGCCATTGCGGGCTCCATAGTCTGCGCCCAACAGCCCCACCAGTGTGGTCTTGGTCTCCCCAAAATCTCCCCCTCGGACTGTGAAGTGGCTCGTGCTCAGTTCGCCCAACATCTGTTCCAACAAGTACTTGAGGTCATAACGGCAGTAGAGATGATCGGTAAAGACTTCATACTTCCTGGCCACCGCGTTCCAGTCTTTCCCATGCATTCCGGGGTCATAGTAAAAATCTCGTGCCAGGCGCCACGACTCCCAGTACATTTGTTTCCACTCCAGCCGTGGATCCACTGAGATCTCAATTTTTTCTAACGCGAGAGCCTTGGGGCTTTCCTGCCCTCCGCCTGGAGATAGCACTTGCCATGCAGTGTTGCGTTGGATCAGGACGGCTTCACCTGAAGCCGAAACTGAATATTTCTCGACTGCATCACTCAGCTTATCCGTCGCACCATCTTCCACCGTACCGCGGTAGAGCGTTTGTCCATCTCCTTCATTCAACCAGCTAGCGTTTGAAGGAACCTCTGTGAGCAGCAGAACTCCAGAACTCATGGCCTGCACACGCTGATAATTTCTTTCCGGAAACGCTAGAGGTATGACTCGGCGCTGTGAATGAATCCATTCTGGAACCGGAGGCAGCTTAGGAACAGCTGATTGTTTGTCATCCTGATCTAGTGTCAGAGTTTTGTATCCACATCTCGAGAGATCTGAATCAGCCGTAATCAAAGCATAAATAAAGTATGAAACCGTCTTTGTGTATCCGGAAAGCTGATCCCAGCCCAGCTTGGGGGCGAAGTTTGTGCTGGCCGCGAAATACAAGCATTGACCGCTGGGATCGAAGCTTGGCGAAATTGCGTCACTGATTCCATTTGTCAGTTGCTCGGTTTGACCGCTCTTAAGGGAACGCACATAGATTGCATGCGCTTTGTTGGGAAGCTGCTTGGCATATGCGAGCCACTGTCCGTCCGGGGACCACGCAGGTTCCAGCCTGCTTGCGGGCTCTTCATATCGGTCTGTATCCACCAATGTCGGCCGCGTTTCATCAATACCGACATACCATAATTGAAGCTCTTTATTTGTATAAGCAATGTGCTTACTGTCAGGCGACCAGATGGGTGAATAGTAATAAGAAGGAGAATCACTTAGTTTAATCCGACGCACCGGGCTCTCACCAGCGGCGTTGCGTATATGAAGCTGATATTCCCCGCTCTCATCAGAGAAATAGGCTATCCACTTGCCATCTGGCGACCATGCCGGCATTCTTTCAGCGATTCCCGGAGTGTTGGTCAGGTCCGTTGCTTTCCCTGTCTTGGTAGAGACGGTGATGAGTTCGCCACGTGACTCAAACACGGCATTCTCTCCGTCCGGCGAGAGCGCTGCGCTCTGAATATACTTCTGCATCTGCACGCTATGAGGACGAAGTTCCGGAAACTCAGTTGAAATGTCGATCGGGATTACTTTCGCCTTGCGAGCCCCGTTTTCGAGGAAATACAAGTGGCCAAATTTTTCATAAACGATCCCGGCCGGCCCGGCTGAAAATGACTTGATGTCATGTTCGCTGTCCTGGATCACCCGCGCTACATCCCCGGTCTGAGTGTTGAAGGCAAACAGCCCCGTCTCGCCTTTTCGATCGGAAAGAAAGTAGATGGTGTTTCCAACCCATCTGGGGCTGAAATCGTTGCAGGAAATTTGCCGCGCAATCTCTTTCGTTTTCAGCGTATCCAGATCCAGAATACGGATTGTCGTGGTGCGTCCTCCCCGGTAGTCTTTCCAGACAGAAAACGCGCTTGACACTGGAACATAGGCGATCTTCTTTCCATCGGCAGAGAATGCTCCATCATCTCCCATGGTCATGGGAAGCTCTTCAGCCAATCCTCCCGCCAGCGAAATAGTGAACAAACGGTTGTATTCAGCAATACTGCTGCGCGAGGAACGGAACAAAATGCTCTTGCTGTCCGATGTCCAGCCGACCGCCTCATTGCCCGCAGGATGATACGTCACCCTCTTCGGTGTGCCGCCATCGGCAGGAATGACGAAGACGTCGCTGTTTCCTCCCTCTTGACGGGTGAAAGCGATCCACTGCCCGTCAGGAGAAAATATTGGGTTACTATCAAAGCCGCTGCCCGAAGTGAGTTGTTCAGCTGCTCCCCCCAACAGGCTCACCGACCAGAGGTGGTTCGCAAATGAGAACACTACTTTCGAGCCGTGAAGCGATGGTCCCCGAAAGAATGCAGGACCAATTGGCGCACCGAGGCAAGTCTGTATCGCCAGGGAAATATATAAAGTGAACCTTACAACGTGCTTCATAAGATCTTGGCCTGTGAGCGGTATGGAATTGAAAGAGCGCAGCCTCAGCCGCACCTTGAATGCATTAAAAATGTTGGGCTTTCACCCTGCACCTGAAAGCGCGGGTCTCAAAGATTCCTGAAAGATGTTTATGACAGAGCTGCATGCTGCGCTGCGGGGAGAGTTGCTTGCGCGTTTTGCAGAGCAAAGTTCAACTCACGAGCAAGCGCTGCCATATTTGCTGCTCTGTCCAGAGTGTAATGGTTTCCGGGAATAATCGAAGTGGTCAAAGAACCTGTGAGCAAGCTCTGCCACTCGCGGATGATGGAATCATGATCTATAGGAGCATCGGTTGGTGAGCTCTCCGCCAGCATGAGATGCACTCGTCCGGGATAGACACCCGCGTGGTAAATACCGGCTGATTCATTGCGCATTTGCAGCATGTCAACCATGTGATCAAGCTGTCTGGCCAGGGCCTCACTTGTTTGCGCCCCCCACTGCTCCAGCACTTTCTGCCGGAATTGTGAATATTCCAGTTGCAGGTCTCGCTCGGATACTGGCAGGTTCAATTCCAGCGCCACCATGGCAAGAAAGACATTCATCCTGAGCGGCTCGTATGCCCTCCCATTGCCCGGAATAGTTGGGTCAATCAGCATCAGCATAGAAACTTCCTTGCCGCGTTCTCTCAACTTTCTCGCCATCTCCAGCGCCAGCGGCCCCCCAAACGACCACCCTGCCAGTGCATATGGCGCTTCTGCATTGTCCCTTGAGATCAGATTGACGTAATGCTCAGCCAACTCCTCCACAGTCTTCAGCCGCGGTCCTCCTGCCAGCAACGGATCTCGCAGTGCATACACAGGACTGGAGCCTTCCAGATGTTCCGCCCATGTGTGATACCTGAGCACCTGTCCAGATGCAGGATGGATGAAATAAATCGGCGCTTGCGAGCTGCTGCCTTCACGAATCAATTCAATGGATGAATCAACGCTTTCTGCAGAAGATTTAGGGCGAAGTGCTTCAGAAAAACGCCTGACGGTAGGATATTTGAGAATCGTGGATAACGGCAGATCAACACTGAACTGCTCCTGCACCCGAGCCATGAGCTTCACAGTAAGCAGTGAATGGCCGCCAAGCTCAAAGAAATCATCCTCAACTCCCATGTTTTCGATTTCCAGAACTTCCTTCCAGATTTCGAGCAGCGCGGCTTCAACAGAATCCTCCGGTGGGGTGGTTTCATTTCTTGCTGAGGCCATTGGCATCTCTCGAAGTTTTTTCCGGTCAATCTTCCCCGAAACGGTCAGCGGCATATCCGGCAGTACTACTATGTCGGCGGGAACCATGTAGTCCGGCAGGATTTCATAAAGCTTGTGGCGAAGCGCGCCCGCATCGGTTACAGCGTCCTGCTCCCTGACTACATAACCGATAAGCTTCTTCTCTCCGGCTGAACTATCATGCAACACCGTTGCAGCCTGCTGGATCCCCGGCTGCCGCAACAAAGCAGCCTCGATCTCGGCTACTTCTATTCGGAAGCCTCGCAACTTGATCTGCTCATCATATCTTCCGAGGAATTCCAGTTCGCCATCCGGACGGTGCCGGACTCTGTCCCCGGTTCGGTACACTCGCGAACCCGGTTCGGTGGCGAAAGGATTGGGGAGGAAACGTTCTGCCGTAAGATCGGGCTGATAAAGGTAACCGCGAGATAGTCCCACTCCGGCAATATACAGTTCACCTGGTACGCCTACAGGGCTCGGCTCCAGCTTCTCGTTCAACACAAAGAGCTGGGTGTTGGTCAGAGCCCGGCCCATACTGACGGAGGCGCATTCTGCGAGCAACGGCGACGACATGCTTGCGCATACTGTCACTTCGGTTGGTCCATAGGCGTTGATCATCCGTTTCCGACCGGCCCACCTTGAAACCAGCTCCAATGGGCATGCTTCTCCAGCGACCACCAGTGTCTCAAGCGAAGGAAGCTTCTCATCCTGCAAGCTTGCCAGGACTGAAGGAGGCAACGTCACCACTGTCACCGTTTGCTTCTCTATAACCTCCTCCAGCTCTTTTCCGGCAAGTAGACTTGTGGGCTTTGCCACCACCAGTGCTGCTCCATTCAATAATGCTGTTGCCCATTCGGAAACGGAAGCATCGAAACTCGTGGACGCAAACAGCAGGATCCGGCTTGAAGAATTGACTTCATACCGCCTGGCCATTGCTTTAGCCAGATTGAATATGCCCCAATGCTGGATCATCACCCCTTTGGGTTCTCCGGTAGACCCGGATGTATAAATCACATATGCAAGATTTGCCGGATCTGAGCCGCTCGCTGGCGGCTCACCGCTCTGTGAAGCTATCTGCTCAGATTCCGAATCAAGGCAGATCGCTTGATACCAGCCGGACGGCAGGCGATTGATCAGCCGCTGCTCTGTTACGACAAAAGGCGCTCGCGCGTTTTCCAGCATCTGCGCCAGGCGCTCGGGGGGATAGCCGGAATCGAGTGGCAAGTAAGCGCCGCCTGCCTTAAGTACCCCAAGGATCGTTACGATCAGTGCAGGCGAGCGATCCAGGCAGATTCCCACTGGAGTTTCTGGTTTAACTCCCTGCAGCAGCAAATAATGAGCCAGCCGGTTTGCCTTTTCATCCAGCTCTCCATAAGTCAGCTGCTCATTTTCTCCAACCACCGCGATCGCGTCCGGAGTTTTCTCGACTTGTTGCGCAAATAGCTCGTGAATGCAGCGTGGCTGGCCCCGATCTTCACTTGTCTGGTTCCATTCCACCAGCACCTGGCGTCTTTCCGTTTCTGCCAGCAGCGGCAACTCGGAAGCGTGTTGTTCGGGCGTGGAAACGGCGCTTTTCAGCAACTGCTCGAAATGCCCCAGCACCCTTTGAATGGTTGCTGGAAGAAAGATATCGGTGTTGTATTCAAGCGTAATTTCAATGCCATTCTGTGTTTCTTCGGCGTAAAGCCCAAGATCATCCGGTGCCGTTCCCGTCTCCATCACTTCCGGAGCCAGTTGGAGATTTCCCGCCGGGAAGGCGGCCGGTATCGTGTTCAGCATTGTGAACCTGACCTGGAACAGGGGGCTGCGACCCAGATTTCTTTGCGGGTCTATGATCTCTACCAGCCTCTCAAACGGCAAGTCCTGATGCGCATACGCCTCCAGCGCGTTTTTCCTAACGTGCATCAGTAACTCGGGGAAGCTTTGATTGGGACTCATCTGCGAACGTAATACCAGAGTGTTCACAAAGAAGCCGATCAATCCTTCGATATCCTCCCGGTTACGGTTTGCGACTGGGCTTCCAACCGCGACGTCCCACTGTCCCGTATGCCTCGCCAGCAGGATCTGGTACCCCGTGAGCAGGGTCATGAACAAGGTGGCGCCGTGGCGCCGGCCGAACTCTTTCAGTTGTGCCGTCAGATCGGGCGTGAATGTAGTTCTGGCAGTGCTCGCACTATGGGTTGGAACTGCTGGGCGCGGATGGTCGGTCACCAATTCCAATACCGGCGACTCTGCAAGCTGCCTCTTCCAGTAGCCGGCCTGCTCATCCAAAACCTCGCCTGTCAGCCATTGCCGCTGCCATATGGCAAAATCAGCATATTGAATTGGAAGCTCAGCAAGCGGCGACGGTTTTGCCTGACTGAATGCTTCGTACAGTGCTCCCAGTTCACGGGTAAGGACTGCCATGGACCATGCGTCGCCCACGATATGATGCATGGTAAACAGCAGCACATGCTCATTGTCGCTAAGTCGCAGGAGTTGAGCGCGCAACAATGGCCAGCGCGAGAGATTGAAAGCCCGCTTCGCTTCGGTGGCGGCCCGCTGCTTGACTTCCAGATCTTTGTCTTCACGGCCGCTCAGGTCGAACAACTTTACCGTAAACCATTCCGGCTTTGCGTTCACATCCTGGAAAGGTTCGCCATCAATCGTGACAAAACGTGTTCGCAAGACCTCATGACGGCGAATAACCTCTCTGAAGCTCTGCTCAAGAGCCCGAACATCAAGGGGGCCGTGGATCCTTACAGCGCTGGGCAGATTATATGCGGTGTTTTCAGGTTCCAATTGATGCAGGAACCACAGCCGCTGTTGGGCGTAGGAAAGCGGAAGAGGTTTGCTCTCGCGGTTAAATGGAGCCAGAGAGGGCCCCGTAACTGTTTGCACCGGCCGCTGCAAATTCTCCAACGCTCTCGCAAGTCCCGCGATAGTGGGTTGACCGAAGAGCAACTGGAATGGCACGTCAAGGCCGAAGGATTTTCGCAGCCGCGATATCACTTGCGTCGCGGTAAGCGAGTGGCCCCCCAACTCAAAGAAATTCTCGTCGCGTCCAATTCCATCCACCTCCAGCACCTGCTCCCATATCCCAGCAACTAGCTGTTCGATTTCAGTCCGTGGCCTGGTTCCTTCGCCAGTCTGCCTGCGTTCGGGAATTGGCAACTGCTTGCGATCAATCTTTCCGTTGCGTGTAGTCGGCAATGCAGGCAGCCAGACAAAAGAGCCAGGAATCATGTAGTCCGGCAGCTTGGGTTGGAGATAATTACGCAACTCCGTGTGATTAAGAGCCGCTGCTGGATTACGCGCCACTACATATCCGACCAGCAGCTTCTCGTTTGGCTTATCTTCCCGAACCGTGACCACGGCCTGCTCAATTGCAGGATGCTTCCTTAGAACCGACTCAATCTCGCCCAATTCAATCCTGAAGCCGCGGATTTTTGTCTGATGGTCGCTTCTGCCGAGAAATTCAACTTTGCCGTTTTGTGTCCAGCGGCCAACATCGCCTGTGCGATAAAGCCTTTCGCCGGGCGACGAGCTGAAGTGGTTCGGGATAAACTTCTCCGCCGTGAGTCGTGGCTGGTTGTGGTAGCCTCGGCCCAGTCCTTCTCCGCCCAGGAAAATCTCTCCTGCCACTCCTATCGGCACGGGATCGAGATCTTCGTCCAAAACATAAACTTGAGTGTTCCACACCGGGTCGCCAATGGAACTCGCACTGACTACATCATTCACTGGCGCGCCCGCCGACCAGATCGTAGTCTCAGTGGGACCATACATGTTCCATACTCTGCAACCGGCCAGGATGAATTTTTCCGCCAGTTCGGGGTCCAGCAATTCCCCGCCGCATAGTACTTTCATCGAGGAACTCGGCCGCCATCCTGAGTCCAGCAGCATTCGCCAACCCACCGGCGTCATTTGTATGACGGTAGGATCTAACCGTTCCAGGACATCCTTCGAATTACCGGATGCCATCTCTTTCATGTCGCCACCGATCAGCAGAGTTCCGCCGCTCAATAGTGGCAGGAAGATTTCCAAGGCGGCGATGTCGAATGTCAAAGTGGTACTCCAGAGCATCCTGTCATTCCCGCCAAACTCCAAGCGTTCCCGCAGGCATCCCAGCACGTTCATCACTGCTGTATGCGGAATCGTGACTGCTTTGGGACTGCCGGTGGATCCTGACGTATAAATCACGTAGGCCAGGTTCTGCGCAGAGACACTCTTCTCCGGATTGGCTGTGAGCTGATTTGCCATCTCTCGCCGGGTCTCTTCGCCATCCAGGAACACCAGTTTGATATTTGACTCTTCAAGCCTTTGGCTGAATTGGCTGGCCGTAACTATCGCCGCCAGCCCGGCATCTTTCGTGACGAACCCCAGGCGCTCCCGTGGTGAACTCACATCGAGAGGAACATAAGCTGCTCCCGATTTGAGAATGCCAAGGAGAGCAACCGCCGTTTCAAGGGAGCGTTCCAAGAGAATGCCAACCCGCATTTCACGACCGATTCCTACGCTATTCAAGTACCGCGCCAGCTGGTTAGCACGTTCATTCAATTCGCGATAGGAGCACTGGCGTTCGCCGTCAAAGATCGCTAGTGCCTCTGGAGTTCGCACTACCAGATTCTCAAACACTTTGAAGATCGGCAGCATTTCGCTACCGACATCTCTGCCGCGCGCCCACCTCTTGAGCTGTTCCTGCTCTGCGGACGTGAGCAGCCTCAGCTCTCCAATTCTGCTCGTCGTCTGTGCCAGGATGGCTTCAAAACAGCCTGAGCAATGCCATGCCATCTGTTCCACAAAACCGTCATCGAAGCGATTCCGGTTGTAATGGATTCTTACGGTAATTCCATTATCGGGTTCCACCTCGATTCCCAGCGGGAAACTGGTCTTCTCGATTGTCCTTGGCCTCTCATCAACGGTCATTGATTCGTCAGGCTTTGCTCCAACCATTGCGCTGAGTGAAGGGAAATTTTCAACCAGCACAAAGGTTTCGAATAATGGCTGAGTCGCCGGAATCTGCGCCCATCTCTGGATCTGAGCGATACCGCAGTATTCATACTGCCGCGCTTCTGACATCTCTGCCTGTAGCTGCTGTAGCCATTTCACTAATGAAAGGTCACGCTGGACTGCTATCCGAACAGGAATGGTATTGATCATCATTCCGACAATGGAGTCAGAATTCTCGACGGCAGGAGGCCGGCAGGAAACCACACTCCCGAACACGACATCGCCAGCTCCGGTATATTTACTCAACAACAGGGCCCATGCTCCATGCGCCGCAGTGCTTAAAGTAAGGCGATGTAACTTTGTAAATCGCTTCACCTCGTCGTTCGACGAAATGTGGAAGGAATAAGTTCGATACTCCTCTTCGGCGCTGAAGTTGTTTTTTTTGTATGGACTCGGCAAGCGCAAAGGCTCACCAACTCCCTGGAGATGCTTTGTCCAGAAAGCCCTCGCCTTTTCAACATCCTGTGTTGATAGCCAATCCACGTAGCGGGAGAAAGGCACGGGGGCAGGAAGATCAGGTTTGCGATTTTCTCCCAGCGATCGGTAGATGAGCAGAACCTCGCGCAAAACCATTGAGGCTGACCAGCCATCGAGCAGTAAGTGATGAAACGTCCAGGTGAAGTGATACTTCTCATCACTCAGACGCCGCACTGCAAACCTCGTCAATGGCGGCTTCGTAATGTCGAAACCCAGCTGCCTGTCAGCCGCCAGCTTCTGGTCTAACAGTTCCTGTTGTGCATCTCTGCTTAGCGGTCGCAAGTCCTCCTCAACCCAGGGCAAATCGACTTGCCGGAATACAATCTGTTGCGGATTTTCTTGTGTTTCCCAATCAAAAGCTGTCCTCAGGGTGGCGTGCCGCTGCACGGCCGTTTGCCATGCTTTTCTTAACAGCTCGGCGCTGAACGGCTGGCGCAGTTGGCATATGAACTGTTCCACATAAATCCCGGCATGCGGCGTCTGAAGAGCATGAAAGAGCATGCCCTCCTGCAAGGGTGAAAGACCGTAAGAGGTCTCCACTTTGTTACTCGCGGAATTTTGGGGAGGAATATCTACCTCGGTAAATCGCATGGAAGCCTCTGCCCACTATCAACTTTCGTTCGGAGCGCAGCGACAAATCACCACAGAAGGTGACTGATTTTTTTTATGTGGGTATTTTGGTTGGATTACTTTAGTCGAGACAAGCTGCCGCCATTGAGAGGCTTTGCGGAAACTGGCAGCTGCCGTACAACGTGACTTTCACGTAACTAAATATCAGTATCTTTTAAGTTTGTCAACGGCTGTATGTATCTTTTCGAACATGAGCTGACAAATTTTCCAGTCACGTTTCCCGAAAAGAGTCACGGCGCAACCGGGACCTCAAGATCTACAGTCGCGTAGCCTGGCGCTGTGTTCTCCCGCCGGACTGCGGCGGTAAACGAGTGGATTTCCCCGAAAACCGGGTAGATCTCTGGTACCACATTCGCCAGCAGATCCTCCACCCCGCGTTCCATCGCCCGCTTCCCAGCAATTTCCCCTCTCGGCCATCGCACGCGAATCTTGTTTAAGCCGGTTTTGATTGCGCCCGGAGCAACGTCAATATCACAGCTCTGCCATTTTTGCGAGATGAGAACACCGCCCTGAGGCTCATCATTGACATCTATTGTGATCAGCCCCTCAGACGGACCGAATTCCGGTAGTCGGCAGGCAAGGCAAAGTGATACTGGAGCATCTGCTTCGCCGATAAAAACAAAATTGGACTCAGGCGAATATGCCTTGTAGTAGTCGCTTTCAGACTCCAGCCGGCTGCCCGGTTCAGGGGCGATATCGCCAGCCAGTGGCTGAGCAAATTCCTGTTCCGCCGATAAACAGTAGTAACGGTCCAGTAGATCGATACGCCTGTGC
>DATEJX010000179.1:0-3231 GCA_035277785.1 Candidatus Angelobacter sp.
CAAGAATCTTTCTGATGGAGGAGTACACCGGCCCGTTCAAGAACCTGGTGGGATACTTCGTGCGCAAACCGGAGATCAAGACCGTGCATCTGCGCAGGACGCAGGCTGGGCAGCGGATTTGCGCGCTTACTGTGGACGAAAAGTTCCATCTCTTCATCCGAAACACGTTTCAACCGGTTACATTCATCGCAGCCGGATGGAATGCTGGAATATCTCAGGCACAGGACAACGACCCGACATTCGGACAGGGCGCGGAGGGCTACGGTAAACGCTTTGGGGCCGCCGTCGCTGATGGCGTTTCAAGCGACTTCTTCCATACTTTTCTCTTTCCGGTGATCTTCCGGCAGGATCCCCGTTATTATCGCCAGGGTTATGGAGGTTTTCGCGGCAGGCTGAGGCACTCATTGACGCACGTCTTCGTAGCCCGCTCAGATTCAGGCGGTTCCGAATTCAATTACTCCGAATGGTTCGGAACCGTTTCAGCCGTGGCTTTGAGTAACACATATCATCCTGGCAATGATCGCAGCTTTGCTTCCGCGAGCCAGCGCGTGGCCGTGAGCATTGCCTCTGATGCCGGGTTTGACGTGCTGCGCGAGTTCTGGCCGGAAATCGTGCGCAAATGTAAGCTTCCGTTTCGTGTAGCGCAAACACCCAATTCACCGCCGGACAGCGACAAGCCCCAGTGACAATCATGCTATTTTTTCGACTTTAGCTTGCCGTTATGCCGTCTTCGCGACCTCGTGAAGATACTCGACGTAGGAAAGGACAGCTCCGTCCAGACCCTGGACTTTGGGATTGCTGGATTCGATTACGTAGTACTCGTTCGGCGCATGTGCTCCGCTGCCGTGACCAAGGCCAAAATGGCCCGCAGGCAAGTGCAGAGGGTCACCGGTGAAGACGTACCCAGGCCAGGAACCGGCGTTGCGCGGGAGCACTACAGGGTCAATTCCAGAGCGTTTGTACACGGAAGTTTCTGCGCGGATTAGTGATGCATCAGCAGGCGTGCTGGTGGGATCGTAGCCGCCGGTCATGTTCACTTCCAGATCTCCGTAACCGTGCTTTGCCAGATGCGATTTGAGCGCGGCCAGAGCGTCAGCGGCAGTCATGTCCGGAACAAGGCGCATGTCAATTTTTGCAACAGCACGATGGGGCAGGATGGTTTTGCCACCCGGCCCGGTGTAGCCACCGACCAGACCTTCTATGTTGACTGTGGGGCGCGAGACAAGCATTTCCAGCGACTGTTCAAAGCTGACGTCATGGATCCAGTGCTCCACACCCAGAGATTTCTTTACCACGTCCTCATTCATGCGGCGGGCAGCATCGGCCACCATCTGCTTCTCTGCAGGCGAGATTGGCCGCGCTTTGGCGGCGAAGCCTTCGATTGCCGGATCGTTGCCGTCCTCAGAGACGAGTGTATTGAGCGCTTTCACGAGGTGCCATGCGGGCGAGTCAACGCGCGCTTTATTGCTGGAGTGAATGTCTGCTTTTGGTCCGCGGCCCCACTTTTCTCCGCTGGATATCAATTCCAGTTCTACAACGCCTTTGGCTCCCAGAGTGGTGGTGACCTGTCCGTCAGGAGATTGCGAGGCTGAAGGCATGAAGATTCCCACGGTGCGCCTGAGGGCTGCCAGCACTTCAGGCCGGTGGACGATCTGGGCGAAATGAGGAGAGCCAATTTCCTCCTCGCCTTCAGCAACAAAGACAAAGTTCACAGGGAGTTTGCGCCCAGCGCCGCGGATGGCATGCAAAGCCGCGAGGAACGTGGCTTCCGGGCCTTTCTGGTTTACGGCGCCACGTCCCACTATTACTTTGCCGAAACCGGGTTTGTCCACCAGAGCCGCTTCGAACGGAGGCGATGACCATTCTTTTGGATCCACCTGCTTCACGTCATACATGAAATAGAGTCCCAAGGTTTTGGGCGCGCCTGCGTCCAGAGTGGCAAAAATGCCGGGATGCCCGTCTGTGGGTACTTTGCTTACCTGCTGGAAGCCTGCCTCGCGCAGCATCTGCATGGTGAGTTCACAGCCTTCATTGATGCCGCGGTTCTCGGCCGCGATGGAAGGCTGCTTAATCCAGGTCTGCAGGCGCTTCAGGCTCTCTTCGTGGCGCTTGGAAATCTCAGTCCGAACTGGCCCAAGCTCGTCCTGCCAGGCAAATGCCCATTTTGGCATGGCGAGAACGGCGGCGGTGGCCGCGGCTCCAGCCATGAAGTCCCGACGGTTGACCGGTGGAACAAGAGTTTGTGGCGATCCGCTATTGTTTCTGCCCCGATTCGGCATAGATGGACTCTCCCTGGAACTTAGATCAGACGGCGGATTATACGGCATTAGCCGCCATTCTGAAGCAAACAAGGTTTTACATCGTCGCGAGGAACCACTGGAAGGGAATGACATCCGCCATGGCCGACGTGAGGGCAAAAAAAACCCGCTCAGACCGTTTCCAGCCTGAGCGGAATATATTGGAAGTCGAAGCTTACTGCGGAGTGATCCCAGGACCGCTTGGAAGTCCACTATCGGCGTTGGCGTTGTTGCCAAACGAACGGATGCTACCTGCCGAACCTGTGGCCAGTCCGATGCTATTGCCATTGATCGAAACGCCATTGATCCGGATGGTAGACGTTCCAGCGGCGCCACCAGCCTGAATACCCACATTGTTGTTGCCGGCTGTTGAGTTGGAGATGTTCATGTCGGCAGTGCCACTGCCCGCAGCGGCAAGGAACCCGACCGAAGCATTTCCGTATGCCGCGCTGTTTGTGATTGAAACCTTGCTGTTGCTTCCCGCCGTCACGCCATTGTTGTTCGACTCGAAGCGCGAGTTGTTGATGGATACCGTGGTCAGGGCCGTGGACTGCACAGAAACGCCGACGCCGCCATTATTGGTAAATGTGCTATCGGTAACAAAAACCTTTCCACCGGCGCTAGCGATATCAAGGCCGTTGGTGGTGAAGTCGAAGATATCGCAACTTTCAACGCTCAGGGCCTTACCGGAAAGGAAGCGGATGCCATTGATGCCTCCGTTTCCGCTTCCGGAAATGCCGTTGATCCGCAGGTTGCGCAGGATGACAGTGTCACTGGGGCCGGCCTGGACAACAATTCCATTGGTCCCGGCGACCAGGACGGAAGCCACCTGGCCGCCGCCACCATCAATGGTGATCGCCTTGGTAATGGTAAGGGCGCCGTAACCTGCCGGATCGAGGGCATCAATTTCGCCACCCGCGGCGGTCTTGGAGAT
>DATEJX010000180.1:0-10657 GCA_035277785.1 Candidatus Angelobacter sp.
AGGATGTCATTTCCATCGGTTACACTGTTGAGGTGCAACGGCTCTCATTACACGCGCGCGACTGGGAAGAGATGGCCAAACTTGATCCTCTCTGGGCCATCCTGTCAGAACCGGAAAAGCGTTTTGGTAATTGGGACCTCACGGATTTCTTCCTCACGGGTGAAGAAGAAATTGGGAGCTTGATGAAGAAAGCGCAGCAAATGGGCCTTCCCAGGCAACACGGACATGCCATTGACTTCGGCTGCGGAATAGGACGGTTGACGCGAGCCCTGAGGAACTACTTCCAGGAGTGCCACGGGGTTGATATTTCCAGCCGAATGCTAGAGATGGCACGCCGTCTCACATCAGATTGCGATTTTCGGCAAGGCCATAATCTGAACTCGTTTGCGAAAGGATCGGCGGATTTGATCTATTCGAATCTCGTGTTACAGCACCAACCGGACCGCGCGCACGTTGTGGATTTAATTCGAGACATGCTTCGCGTGCTAGCGCCCGGCGGCCTGCTGGTTTTTCAGATGCCCGTGCGCCTTCCTTTACGCAACAGAATTCAACTCCGGCGCAGGGCGTATCGAATCCTGCGTGCGTTAGGGATCGGCGAATCTGTCGCTTATGAGAAGCTCAAGCTATCTCCGATCCGAATGCTCTGGCTGCCGCGGGGAGATATCGAACGAATTGTGCACGCCACCAGTGGAGAAATTGTCCTTATCAATGAACAGAAAGCCGAGGGGGAACCGTTCACCAGCGGAATTTTCTACTGCACCCATCCCACCTGAAAAGATCGGAAGACAGATCTTCACCTCGATTCTCATGGTGCGGAATTCGGGAGCCGAGCAGCCAGCCTTCTGGTACCTGCCTTGATAGCTGGTTCTTGCCTTCGCGCTCGCGATATAGTGAAGCTTGGACGGCCTAGAAAGGACGCACCCTCTTCATGCCACTTGCGGTTGAATCAGTACATTTGAATGACATTATCGTGATCGTTCCCCAGGTCAACGGAGACGAGCGCGGATTCTTCATGGAAACTTTTCGCGCCGACCAGTTTCACGAATTCGGCCTTCCTACAGAATTTGTGCAGGACAATCACTCGCGTTCAGCCAAAGGTGTGCTGCGCGGCCTGCACTTTCAATGGGACCCTCCGATGGGAAAGCTCATGCGCGTGACGCAGGGCAGGGCCTTCCTGGTGGCGGTGGACGTGCGCAAGGGTTCGCCGACTCTGGGCCAATGGTTTGGCATGGAAGTATCAGCGGAAAATAAAAAGCAAATATGGGCGCCATATGGATTTGCGCGCGGCTTTTGCTCTCTGACAGATGGCTGTGAGGTGCAGTACAAGTGCACCGGGATTTACAACCCCGGTGGGGAAGCTGGAATCTATTTTGCTGACCCGGAGATCGGAATTCGCTGGCCGATCGATCCGCTGACAGCGATCACGTCAGACCGTGACAAACGTGCACCGACTCTTGCCCAATGGCTGGAGTCACCGCTTTCGGATAACATCCTTCATACTGCTGCATTGTCGCGACAGGAGGCGTAATGCGTATTCTTATCGCGGGTGGCGCCGGATATGTAGGGTCGGCCCTGATCCCGAAGCTGCTGGAGCGCGGCTACGACATTGATGTGGTAGACCTCTTCTGGTTTGGCAACCAGCTTCCGCCCGAGGTAGGAATCGTCAATCGCGATATCTTTGATCTTCAGATCAACGATTTGAAAGATTACGACCAGGTGCTTTTTCTGGCCGGCCTTTCCAATGATCCCATGGCGGAGTACTCGCCGAGCAAGAATTTCATTTTCAATGCGGCAGCCCCGGCCTATCTCTGTTACATAGCCCGCCAGGCAAAGGTGCGGCGCTACATTTACGCCAGCTCCTGCTCGGTTTACGGTTACACGGAGAACGAACTGTTTGACGAAAACCGTCCGGTAAGCTCGCACTATCCTTACGGGATCTCCAAGCTGCAGGGTGAGCGCGCGGTGATGCAGTTGCAGGGCGATGGTTTTTCTGTGATCGCGCTGCGCAAAGGAACGGTGTGCGGGTACAGCCCGCGCATGCGCTTCGATCTGATTATCAACACCATGTTCAAGACTGCGATGAAAGACCGGGTAATCACGGTTAATAATCCGGCGATATGGCGGCCGATCCTGAGCATTGAAGACGCGTGCATGGCCTATGTACGCTCCATTGAGGCTAATGAATCCATTTCCGGCATCTTCAACGTGGCATCAGGAAACCATACTGTGGGTGAGATTGCGGATCTGGTGGAATCCACATTGCAGCAGGAACTTGGAATCCGGACGGCCCTGGACATCAAGCACATCAAAGACATCAGGAATTACAAAGTATCGATTGAACGCGCCAAGAACGTCCTGAGCTTTCATCCGCATCATGACGTACGCAGCATCGTGACCAACCTGATCACGAACATGTCAAAGTGCGGCGACTGGGACAATCCCAATTACTACAACATCAGCGTTTTCCGCCAGCTTGAGGCGCAGGCGGCCAAACCCACGGCCGCAGCCATGCTGGCCGGGGAAGGGCAATGAGAGTAGCTGTTATCGGAGGCAATGGGCAACTGGGCGAGGATGTGGCCGCTGCCTTTGCTGCTGAAGGGGATGAGGTCAAATCCCTGACGCACCAGGACCTGGAAGTCTCATCCGAGGAGTCAGTTGCGCGAAGCCTGGATGCTATTCGCCCGAAGATAGTGATCAATACCGCGGCCTTCCACCACGTGGAGAAGTGTGAAACGGAGCCGGCCGCGGCATTTGCGGCCAACGCTGTGGGCGCGCGCAACGTGGCCCGTGCCAGCCATTCACTTGGGGCCACATTGTTTCACATCAGCACTGATTATGTTTTTGACGGATTGAAACAGTCGCCCTACACAGAAGAAGATCCGGCAAAGCCGCTAAACGTCTATGCCAACAGCAAGCTGGCGGGTGAGTATTTTGTCCGGGCAGAAAACCCACGCCACTTTGTGGTGCGCGTGTCCGGCCTTTACGGCTTGCATCCCTGCCGGGCAAAAGGCAACCTCAATTTTGTCGAGCTGATGCTGAAGCTGTCACGTGAACGCGATGAACTGCGGGTGGTGAACGATGAATTTGTTACCCCTACACCCACGGTGGAAGTAGCGCGGCAACTGGTTGGGTTGAGCCGGACATCAGATTACGGACTTTATCATGCGACATCAGAAGGCAGCTGTTCATGGTATGAGTTTGCCAAAGCGATTTTCGAACTTTCCGGCACCAGAGTGAAGCTGGAACCGGCCCGTCCCGGTGAATTTCCCATCAAAGTAGCCCGCCCGAAATATTCAGTCCTGGAAAATGCGGCATTAAAGCGGAACGGGCGCAACGTTTTCGAACACTGGAGAAAAGGACTGGAACGATATCTTCTGCATGACCGGCAGCCTGCCGCGCGTCATGCGTGAGGGGCTACGTTTTTTCAAACCGGATTTGAGTGTGTTTTAACGACATCAAACGAGCGAGCGATACGCGTCCAGAACCTTTGCAGCAAAAGCCGCAGTGCTGAAGCAGGTGCTACGACGCAGGCCGCGTGCGATCAGATCACGGCGCAGATCCGAATTTTCCAGCACGCGAGTGATTGCGGCGGTGATTGCATCTACACTCAAGGGATCAATCAACAAAGCGCCATCATCCACGATTTCCTCGAGACACGACCCGCGCGCTGTAATAGTGGGTACGCCGCTGGCCATGCTTTCCATAACAGGAAGTCCGAAGCCTTCAAAAATGGACGGAAAAACGAAACTTTCAGCAGCGTTGTAGAAGACCGGCAGGTCATCACTAGCGATGTAGCCGGAAAAGAGAACGGCTTCTTTGAGCGCCAACTCATCCACCTTCGCGAGTAATTGTTCATGATGCAGGTCAGGTTTGCCCACCAGTACGAGCTTCAGGTCCGGGTGGGTCTCGCGGACACGTGCGAACGCTTCTACCATGCGGATGAGGTTCTTGCGGGCCTGCAGACGCCCAACATAAAGCAGAAAAGGCGAGCTGATTCCGTATTTGGCTTTGAGCTCTTCCTGTGCGGCCGATTTATTTCCCGGCTTGAACCTGGGAGAGGGTGCCTGATAGGCCACGGTGATTTTGCTGCGAGGCACACCATAAAGAGAGACAAGATCGTCGGCGGAATGTTCAGAAACAGTAATGATGCGATCTGCCCGGCGCGCCGAGCGCGGAACGAGCCTGCGCATTCGCACGCCTTCCATGCGCGGCGAGAACTGAGGATAACGCTCATGGGCAAGGTCATGAATGGTCACAACCGTTTTGCATTTGACCCGGGGCGGAAGGATGTACTGGCAATGGAAAACGTCTGGCTTGAGTTCACGCAATAACGCAGGCAGAGCAAAGGATATGCGGAGGACGGGGTTCTGCGGGATGCGGACCCATTTGAATCGTTGGTCAACCGAAACCAGTGATGGCGCGTGTGCGCGAGTATAGAAGAGGGTGTAACTGTTCTGGGTCTGGTCTTCAGTCAGCCCTTGCAACAGCTGCCGATAAAAGGTCTCATTCCCTCCCGCCTGTGCGCCTATGCTGTGGACGTCAATTGCAACCTTCATAAGGGGCGCATCCCGCGCTGCACAGCGGCGAACGCCCGGGCGACATGGCAAGTGAAAGGCATGAAACTGATCGAGTATATACAACCAGGGTATTCACGGGTCGAGACTGGCCACGGCATGCAATAAAATCCGGAGACAGCGATGCGTCCCCAAGAACTACAACTGCCGTTGCGGCATTTCTTCCGAAAACGGCGATTCAGGAATTTCCGAGCCGCTTACCGCGATTGCAAAAATATCCTCGACGTCGGTGGCGACCCCGAGTTGTGGAAAGTTATTGGGCCACATGATGGTGTTGTGCTGCTAAATTCATCTTTTCCCGGGGAGAACGAATTTGGCCCTACAGAAACCGGGGGATTGCCGTATCTTGTCAGTTCTGGTCTCAGCCTGCCTTTTGCCAGCGGCGCATTCGATCTGGCATTTTCAAATTCTGTGATTGAGCACGTGGGATCAGAAGAAAACCAGTTTCAGTTTGCCCGGGAAATGATGCGCGTGGGCAAACAGGTTTACTGCCAGACGCCTTCGCGGTTGTTCCCTGTTGATCCGCATTTGACCATGCCGTTTCTCCACTGGCTTCCCCGTAAGTGGCTGACGCCAAAGTTTCTGCGCTATTTCACCCTGAACGGCTGGCTGTTCAAAAAGCCCTATAAATACGACGTAACCTGGATATCAAAGAAGAAATTGCAGAAGATGTTTCCAGGGTGCCAGATCACCACGGAACGCTTTTTGGGCCTGCCAAAATCTTTTACCGTGACCGGCTAAGGCCCTGTTTACAGGGTTGCATCCATCGTGTTAGGCTGTTTAAGTCACTAGAAGGACAAGATTTAGGAATAGGAGTGCACCAGTTTAGTGTTAGCGAGAGAGCACAAGGCAGACGTCATCAACCGTTTCCGCACGCACCAGTCAGATACCGGAAGCCCGGAAGTCCAGATTGCAATCCTGAGTGAGCGGATCGGTGAGTTGAACGAGCACTTCAAGATGCACAAGAAAGACCATGCCTCCCGGCGTGGTCTGCTCATGATGGTCAGCAAGCGTCGCCGCCTGCTTGATTATCTGAAAAAGTACAACACAGAGCGCTACAAAGACGTCATCCAAAAACTTGGAATCCGCAAGTAAAAGATCCATCGGACGTATTGAACCGAGGTTAGAGCCGGAGGCACAGGTGTATGCAGCCCAAGCTTAAGAGAATAGGCCCAGAACATGGGCAATCTCACGACCTGCGGACAGGAACCCCGAACGACTCTGAGCCGAGCGGCAAGAAGAACGCCGCGAACGGCGCGGAACCTCAAATCCGCAAAACAGTCACTGCCGACAAGTTCGCGTACTTGAGGGCCCAGGTGCAGGTCTTTCGACGCTCATATTAGGAAATGCTCTCAATCAAAGCTAAACACTCTGGCCCCTCCTGGAAATGAGGAGCTTCATGAAACAAACAGCCACCGTTGATCTTACTGGCGGCAAAACTCTCCAAATAGAAACCGGACATCTCGCGAAACAGGCTCAGGGCTCAGCCATTGTGCGCCAGGGCGACAACGTGGTCATTGGGACTGCATGTTGCGCACCAGAGCCCAGGGAAGGCATCGATTTCTTCCCGCTTACCGTCGATTACCGCGAATACACCTACGCCGGCGGACGCATCCCAGGTGGCTTCATCAAGCGCGAAGGGCGTCCCAGCGAACGTGAAATTCTCACCAGCCGGCAAATTGATCGCCCCATCCGTCCGCTCTTCCCTGAAGGCTTCCGCAATGAGACACAAGTGATTTCACTGGTGCTCTCCGCTGACACTGAAAATGATCCTGACGTGCTGGCCATCAACGCGGCATCCGCAGCGCTGACATTGTCTGACATTCCGTTCCAGGGACCGGTAGGCGCCGTGCGCGTGGGATTTGTGAATGATGAGTACATCATCAATCCCACTTATCCGGAAATGGCGGAGAGCCGCCTGAACATTATGGTGGTGGGCACGGCGGAAGGCATCGTAATGGTAGAGTCCGGCGCCAAAGAGGTAACGGAAGACCAGGTGCTGGGCGCGATTGAGTTTGCGCATCAGCAGATTAAAAAGATTTGCGCCGCCATCAATGATCTGGCCGAGCGAGGCGGAAAGCCAAAGAGACAGGTTCAGCCGCCCGAGTACGATCAGGCGTACTTTGATCAACTCAGGAAAAAAGTTGGCGCGGAGTTGACTGACGCGCTCGATACCAAGAAGCATCCGAAACTCGAAAGCTACGATTTGGTGAAGCAGATCAAAGACGGGCTGAAAGAAGCGCTTCCCGAGGATGACGAAGAAGCGGCGCACAAACTGTCTCACTACTACGAACTGCTGCGCGAGCGCATTTTTCGTGAGCAGGTAACAAAGGACCGTCGCCGGCCTGATGCACGCGCCTTTGATGAGATCCGGCCAATCTGGATTGAAGTTGGCGTTCTTCCACGCACGCATGGTTCCGCGATTTTCACTCGCGGTGAAACGCAAGCGCTGGTCACCACTACGCTGGGAACACCGGATGACATGCAACGCATTGAACGCTTTGAAGGCGAAATGAAAAAGCGCTTCATGCTGCACTACAACTTCCCTCCATTCTCCGTGGGCGAAGTGGGGCGCATGACAGGCGTGGGCCGTCGCGAGGTGGGACACGGCGCTCTGGCTGAGCGCGCAGTTTCTGCCGTGCTGCCTCCGGTAGAGAAATGGCCGTATGCCATCCGCGTGGTTTCAGACATTCTGGAATCGAACGGCTCATCTTCCATGGCTACCGTTTGCGGTGCGTCGCTTTCGCTGATGGACGCGGGCGTTCCGCTGGAATCGTCCGTAGCTGGAGTAGCAATGGGTCTGGTGAAGGAAGGCGATGATTACTCCATTCTGACAGATATTGCAGGCGCGGAAGACCACTATGGCGACATGGATTTCAAAGTCGCTGGAACCCGTAAAGGAATTACCGCGCTGCAGATGGACATCAAGGTGACGGGCATTACGTCACAGATCATGCGTGAAGCCATGGAACAGGCCAAGCGCGGACGCATGTTCATCCTGGACAAAATGGAAGAGACCATCACCGGAGGTCGCGAACAGATTTCTGCGTTCGCTCCAAGGATTTACACGCTGCAGATTCCGGTGGATAAGATCCGCGATCTCATCGGACCGGGCGGCAAGATGATTCGCAGCATCATCGACCAGACTGGCGTGAAGATTGATGTGGACGACACCGGCAAGGTGAACGTGGCTTCAAGCGATGGGCCGTCTGCGCAGAAGGCCATCCAAATGATCAACGACCTCACCGCTGTCCCCGAGGTCGGCAAGACCTATCTCGGCAAAGTGGTGCGGCTGGCGGAGTTCGGAGCTTTTGTAGAGATCATTCCCGGGACCGATGGCCTGCTTCACATCAGCGAAATCGCCGAGCATCGCGTGAAAGACGTGAAGGACGAATTGAAAGAAGGCGACCAGGTGCTGGTGAAGGTCCTTGGAATCGAAGGTAACCGCATCAAGCTGTCGCGCAAGGCAATCCTCAAAGAGCAGCGCGCCAAGATGGCAGCGCAGCAGCGGAGCGAGTCCGGTGAAGCCGCGCCACACGCTGGCGAAGCTGAGGAGCAACCGCAACAACCTCGCGGGTCGGAAGAAACCATCACGTTTGAAGGCGGAGCCGACTTCAATGAGGACGAGGAACCTAACTTCAATCGCGAAGATGCCAACCGTGAAACGGTGCACGCGGGCGGCGATCGACCTGATCGTCCTCCCCGCGGCGGCGGGCGTCCCCACGGAGGCGGAGGTGGAGGTGGCCGCAGACACGGCGGACGCGGTGGACGCGGCGGCGGGCGTGGACCTCGCGGCGGAGATCGTGGCGGCAATCGCGGTGGCGGAAACCACTAAATTGCCGACAGGCCCGCAGGGTAGCGGGAGCCAACGCAAACGAAAATCAGAGATGCAGCCAAAAGCTGCATCTCTTTTTTGCGAATGCGCGCTCCCCTCATATTTAGTTGTCAAAGACCAGAACAGCCAACCGATTATCGGTTGGCTGCGCTTCTGGAAGCATAAAACTTCTTATGCCGCGGTACCGGCTCCGTGACACTTCTTATATTTCTTCCCTGAACCGCATGGGCACGGATCATTGCGGCCTACTTTCGCCTGCCCTCGTACAACCTGCTGCGGCGCCGTATTTCCGTTCGATCCTGCCATGCGCGCTTCCTGCAGCTCACGCTTTTTGCGACGCTGGAACTGCGCTTCGAGTTCGTCGATCGACGTTGACGCACGTTTGCGCGGAGGAGCCGCCTGCTGGTCGCCATTGCCATCGGCTGAAGCTGCGGCCGCTGCCGGTGAAGTTTCCACCAGCTGCATATGGAACAGATACCGCGCCGTCTCTTCCTGGAAGCGCTGCATCATCTGTTCAAACATGTCAAACGATTCGCGCTTGTACTCCACCAGCGGATCATGCTGCCCATAGCCGCGCAGCCCGATGCCTTCTTTCAAATGGTCCATGTTAAGCAGATGGTCTTTCCACTGCGTATCCAGGACGCTCAACATGATCATGCGCTCGTGATAGCGCATCGCCTCCGGCCCAAGCTGCTTCTCTTTTGCGTTGTAGAGTTCCTGCAGCTTCCCAAAGATGGAGTCGCCCAATTCCTGCCGATTCAACTGGTCCGGATCAACTCCCGCCTTCGCCAGATCAAGCCCAAACGCCTCCAGCAAATATTTGCGCAAGGCGTCCACATTCCACTCATCCGCATGGACGTTCCGTGGCGCGTGCTTATCCAACGCCTCCGCCACCATGCCGCCAACATAATCTTCCAGGATCAGCTCTTTCTGATCGACACCTGACAGCAACTCCTTGCGCAACCCATAGACAGCCTCGCGCTGCTTGTTCATCACGTCGTCATATTCCAGCAGGTGTTTGCGCGATTCAAAATTCTGCGCCTCCACCGCCTTCTGTGACGCTTCAATGCGCTTGGAGATCATGCGCGACTCAATCGGCACGCCCTCTTCCATGCCCAGCTTCTGCAGCAGAGTGGAAACCCAGCCCTTGGGCATGAAGATGCGCATCAGGTCATCTTCCAGGGAAAGGTAGAAGCGTGAAGATCCAGGATCGCCCTGCCGTCCTGCGCGCCCGCGCAACTGGTTATCGATGCGCCGCGCCTCATGGCGTTCTGTGCCTAAAATGTGCAGCCCGCCCGTATTGACCACGTCATCATGCTCAGCATCCGTCTCTGCTTTGTACTTGTTGAACACCTCATTCCACTTGCCCGCCGGGCACTTGTATTCGATTCCGTTGTAGTAAAAGACAGTCTCCTCAGAGCTGTCCTGGTCCAGCGCCACTTCGCCTCCGGCGGTGCGCAGCTGTTGGGCAATTCCCTTCTTCACCAGCTCCTGGCGAGCCATGATGTCCGGATTGCCGCCCAGCAAAATGTCGGTACCGCGGCCGGCCATGTTGGTGGCAATGGTCACCATGTTCAGCCGTCCCGCCTGGGCAACAATCTCTGCTTCCTTCTCATGGAACTTGGCGTTCAGCACAACGTGCTTCACCTGCTTGCGTTTCAGCAGGTCAGAAAGGCGTTCAGATTTCTCAATGGAGGTGGTGCCCACCAGGATCGGCCGTCCTTCCTGGCTGATCTTCTGGATCTCATCCGCCACGGCAAAATACTTCTCTTTCTCCGTGCGAAAAACAATGTCGGCGTTCTCCACGCGCAGCAACGGACGGTTCGTGGGAATCACCGTGACCTCAAGCTTATAAATCTTCTCGAACTCAGCCGCTTCGGTTTCCGCCGTACCGGTCATGCCGGCCAGCTTTTTGTACATGCGGAAATAATTCTGGAAGGTGATGGTGGCCAGCGTCTGGCTCTCGCGCTCGATTTTGACTTTCTCCTTGGCCTCAATAGCCTGGTGTAAGCCATCAGACCAGCGACGTCCCGGCATCAAGCGGCCGGTAAACTCGTCAACAATAATGACCTCGCCATCCTTCACCACGTATTCCACATCTTTGCGATAGATCGCATGCGCCTTCAGGGCTGTCTCCACGTGGTGCTTCATGGCCCAGTTTTCCGGATCGGCAATGTTGTCAATGCCCAACAGCCTCTCTACTTTCTCCCAGCCCTGGTCCGTTATGGTGGCGTTCTTGTGCTTCTCG
>DATEJX010000181.1:0-12809 GCA_035277785.1 Candidatus Angelobacter sp.
GAGTGAAAGGGAGCGCCAAGATTCGGCGCAGATTTACCGTAAGCGATTCCCATGACAAACTCCCATTGTTTTCAAGCTTTACTTGCTGCTTTGATTGCCAGGGGGCCCGGTGCGAGATCACCTAATTCTTAGATGTATACCCGCGTCCCGATAGTCCGCGCAAGCGGGAAGTCTCGCAGCAAACGTAACACATAGGGAATGCTTCAGGTGTGATGAGGATCACCGCCAAGATTAGCGAGCCGAATCGGGCTGTGTCTGGTGTGCGATGGGATGAGAGATCTGGTTCTAATCCGTGAACGGGATCCGGTTGCGACTGACTTTGTTGTAGACGCAGGCGGTGAAGCAGATGGAATTTCCAATACGCGAACAAGTTACAGGCCGGGTTGATTGTCCTCGGGCTTTCTCGAAAGACCACGACGAGCACGCATTTCCGGCGAGGAGTCACCTACAGGGTGATCAGCTCTGCGCCTTGTCCTGTACTGACTGCGCGTTGAGCAATCCGGCTGTTGTGGACGCTGGGCTGTGCTGGACGCCCGCGATCTCTTGCGTCTCACGGGCGTACCATTTTCTATCAAATGAACGCGCCAGATGGAGCGTGATGGTTATCACGGCACTGTGCGGCGACTCGCAATAGGCTTTTGTTGAAAAGGAGTCTGCCATGGCACTAGCACAGCTGGTGAGTGACAAAGCAGAAAGAAAAACAGACAGCGCTACCATGAAAGCTTTGGTCTTTCGCGGACCCAATCAAATCAGTCTGGAGGAAGTACCAATCCCTCAAGCCCAATACGGGGAAGCGGTAATCCGCGTGACTTTGACCACCATCTGCGGCACAGACGTACACATTTTAAAGGGTGAGTACCCCGTCAAACCAGGTCTCATCATCGGGCATGAAGCCGTTGGAGTAATTCACGATCTCGGCCCGGGGGTTACCGGTTACGAGAAGGGCGATCGTGTCCTGGTTGGCGCAATCACCCCTTGTGGCCAGTGCAATGCTTGCCTCAGTGGAGATCTATCACAATGCGGAGGTCCTATCGGTGGATGGAAATTCGGCAATACCATCAACGGAGCGCAGGCCGAATACCTGCTGGTGCCGGATGCTATAGCCAATCTGGCCAAGGTTCCTGACCACCTCCGTGATGAAGAAGTGGTGCTGCTCGCTGACATTGCCTCTACAGGATTCTCCGCGTCGGAAAGCGCGCCAGTAAAGATTGGCGATGCAGTGGCCATTTTTGCTCAGGGACCGATTGGTCTGTGTGCAACGGTTGGAGCGCGCTTGCATGGTGCGAGCTGTGTTTACGTTGTGGACTCCAATCCACTCAGGCTTCAGCAGGCGAAAAGGATGGGGGCTGATGTTCTCCTGAATTTCAGTGAGACTGATCCAGTGCGCGAAATTATGCGACTCACTGAAGGCCGGGGTGTGGATGTGGCAATTGAAGCACTTGGCCGCCAGGAAACCTTTGAAAATGCGCTCAGGGTGCTGCGGCCGGGAGGAACGCTCTCCAGTCTGGGCGTATATTCCGGAAAATTATCCATTCCATTGGAGCCGTTCGCAGCCGGCCTGGGCGATCACAAGATCATCACCACGCTCTGCCCCGGCGGCAAGGAGCGCATGCGGAGGCTTATGGAATTAGTGGCCCATGGCCGCGTAGACCTCACGCCTCTGTTGACTCACACGTTTCCGCTGGAACGTATCACGGACGCTTATGACCTATTTGCCGCGCAACGCGATGGCGTATTGAAAGTGGCGATTAAGATGCCGCCAGTTGCCCAGGAAAGAGACTCCAATCGCGAACGTGAGGCAGCTTTACTTGCGCAGTCCGGCAAGGAGCCTTGTTGATTGCTTGAATTTGCTGGGGCAAGCCGTTGGCTGCGTGTCGCCACCTCAGTAGCCTTGCTGGAAACATGATCGTCACTTTCACGTAGGGACGCGCGCCGTGCAGAATGGATGATCTCAAATGGGAGTGAAAGCAAATGTTCCGGATCGCGTCTCAGTAGAAGCTCAGGCGCCGGGGCAACAGACTCAGCTTCCAGCGTTTACTTCTCAAACACCGTTCCCGGAAAGGCATAGAAAGACCGATACAGGGAATCTCACTGGAAAATCAGCATCGGGATGGCTGAGAGAACATGGCACTGAGGCTCCAATCGCGGTACTAACTCTGGTTGCCATTGCGGCGCATCTCTTTCTCCGCTTTGCCTGGCATTTGCAAGAGGCTCAATTCTGGCCTCTTTATGTCGCTTTGGTGGCAGGCGGAATTCCTCTTCTAGCTAGCTTGCTTCGAGAGGCCATCAAACTGCAGTTTGGCTCTGATTGGCTCGCTGGCTTTTCTATTGTGACCGCCACGTTATTGCATGAATACCTTGTGGCGTGCATCGTGGTACTCATGCTCTCAGGCGGTTCGGCGCTGGAGCAGTATGCAACAAGGCGAGCGTCATCTGCGCTTCGCGCGCTGGTTCGAAGAATGCCAACATTCGCCCATCGTGTGAATGAATCTGGAATAGACCTCATCCAAGTGCGAGACATCACAATTGGCGAAACTCTGGCCGTATTTCCACACGAACTCTGCCCCGTCGACGGTGAAGTGATTGCAGGGCATGGGAAAATGGACGAATCTTACCTTACCGGCGAGCCTTTCGAGATCGCCAAAGCTCCCGGGTCGCAGGTAATGTCCGGCGCGATTAATGGCAACACATTGCTGAAAGTCAAGGCAACAAAGCTCGCCGTCGATTCTCGCTATGCTCGCATCTTGCGGGTAGTGGAAGAGGCGGAACGGAATCGGCCGAAGATGAGACGCATCGCCGACCGATTGGGAGGCTGGTATACCCCTGTTGCTTTGGCCATGGGAATTTGTGGCTGGATTCTGAGCGGAACCTCAGAGCGTTTGCTTGCTGTGCTGGTAATTGCCACGCCTTGCCCATTGTTGATTGGTATTCCTGTAGCAATCATCGGCGGCATCTCACTTGCAGCGCGCCGGGGCATCGTGATCAAACACCCAAAAATCCTTGAGGAAATTGATGCATGCGAGGTTTTCTTCTTTGATAAAACAGGCACCTTGACCTATGGTCGTCCCGTACTCACGGATATCGTCTGCAAGCCCGATGTAGACAAATCCGAAGTTTTGTCCTATGCCGCAGCTCTGGAGCAATATTCAAGACATCCACTTTCGCAGGCCATTTTGAATGCAGCCAGGGCCTTGGAGGTCCCAAATGTGATCCCAACGGGAGTAAATGAGCGGCCAGACTCAGGACTGTCCGGTGAAGTAGCAGGACACCTGGTTCACATCACAGGCAGAACGCAGGCCGTAGCGGCAGGATTGGTTGGCAGTTCAGAGTTGCCTCCAGTCGAATCAGGTCTTGAGTGCATGGTCATGGTGGACCGCGCATTCGCTGCTCTGTTTCGTTTTCACGACGAACCTCGTGCTGAGAGCAGCGAGTTTATCCGCCATCTTCGTCCGCGTCATCGTGCAAAACAGGTGGTGCTTCTTTCCGGTGACCGGCAATCAGAAGTAGAGCACCTGGCGCAAATCGTCGGAATCGAGCACATTTACGCGGGAGTGACCCCCGAAGAAAAGCTGAAGCTAGTAACGGAGGAGACGCTTCGCCACAAGACATTGTTTGTAGGCGACGGAATCAACGATGCTCCGGCAATGCTCGCGGCAGGGGCCAGTGTTGCGCTGGGCAGCCAAAGCAGCGATGTCACCACTGAAGCTGCCGATGCTCTGGTGATGGATTCATCTCTCCGAAAAGTGGATGAACTCATGCACATTGCGCGCGAGACTCGGATGATCGCTCTTCAAACTGCAATCGGCGGAATGCTCTTGAGCTGCATTGGAATGTTGTTTGCAGCGCTTGGCCTTCTGCCCCCGATTGCCGGTGCCATCGCGCAGGAGGGAATCGATCTAGCCGCCGTGCTCAATGCGCTGAGAATCAACAGACCTTCAAATCCATTGAGCGACTTTTAGCAGGATGTGGTCAGCACCGCGAGGATCATCACAACACGGCTAATCGACTGCTCCCGCCGCTGCTCTTTTACCCCTTTGTCCAGCAGGTTTCGCACCTCGGGGATTAGTCGGGCTCTGTCGCGTTTCGAGATGAAGGCGTTTACAAGGTCTTTCATTTCAGAAGGAAGTACATCTATAGGAAAACGCAAAGTACAAGAGGGCAGGGCCGACTAGAAACTCTCTCTTCGCTCGAACGCTGCTAAGCCCTCCCTCGCAGTACTCGTGCAGGCAGAAAAATGATTGCTTTTACAAGCTCCAGCACTCCGCCCACGGCGATCCCTACAATGCGGAAAGGCAGCAAGAGTAGCCAGATCAAGGGATAAAGCATTAGTGCGAGCAGAGCCAGCGGCCAGCAGACCACCAAAAGGATGCACCACAGAAGAAATGTAATCATAGCGCCTCTTCAGATTATACGAACATGAGACAGTTTCGGTTCCTTCGCAACATGCGTCTGTTTAATGAGAATTTCTGCCTGTCTCTGGGGTTGGCGCGAAGCGACAGAACTAAAAGCTGATTTCAGAAGAGCCCAGAATCTTATACGGCAGGGAACCGAATGCCATATCAATGGCTTCACAGCTATAAGAGATGCGGAAGGGGATTGGGGTGTTTTTTGTGCTGGCAGTGTTGGAAACCAGGCTTGCTGATGAGGTACCGGTAGCCTGAAGCATCAGGGCACCGTTGATAGAGCCAGTTCCGGTGGAGCTGACTTTGAATTGGGCATTACCAGACTGTACCAGAACGATCCCCGTCCACTGGAAGTTGGCGTTGATCTCAAAATCATTGGGAACAAGAAGAATCCCGTATCCACTCAAGCTCTGATTGAGAACCAGCCCACTGGGATCAGTGATCACTACGATCGCCGGCTTGCCGCTACTTCCGTAGCTTGCCGCAAGATTCGCCGAGGAAACGGCAAAGTAATTTGGTTGATTCACGCTGGCGCTTATCAGTTTATTCAGCGCCAGGACCTCATCCGGCAAAGTGGTAGTCAAAGGCGATTGGTACATTGAGCCCGATCCCTGGGTTCCGGGACCGCCCGTCATTGGGGATGTGTTGGGAGGCACGGTGACGGCTGGAACCTGGGGAGCCATTGTGGCAGAGGTTGCCAACAGTTGCGGCGCCGAGAGGTCCAGGTTTGTGTAGCAACTCGGGTTGCTGGGATCGCAGGGTGAAGTGGTGGTGGTTGTTATCACGTGATGGTCATCGCCACTGCCAGGTCCACTGTTATCCGATCCTGATCCTCCACTGGTGGTTGTTGTGGTGGTTGTGGTTATAGAAGTCACAAAGCGGGGCGTTGAATTTGTTCCGCGCACCCACCAGAGACCTGCCGTGCATGTATTTGAGCCCTGGGCTGAGCCGTCGTAATTACAGGACGAATTGGCCGTATCTACGATTCCTTTACGCACGCTATCCAGAGACTGCATCAGTGCCGAACTTGCTGAAGCGCTGTCAGTGGCCAGAGCGGCCACCGCTGAGCAGGCATTGTTGCCGGAGAGGGTGCCATCCAGTTTATGGGGCCTGCCGTCCACGGCTGTTCCAGGAATACTTGAGCCATCACTAAGCGTGGGCGAAATACTGGCGGCGTCCATTGTGATTGCTCCAGGAGGTCGGATGGAAGGTGGAACTACCTCAGAGCGCAAGAGACGGCGTGCTGAGTTATCCCTCAAGCCGGGTGTAACAGCCAGAGCTGTAAGCATGTAAACGTTCTGCATGCCGTTGGCGTCACAGGCGGGAACCGTGCCTCCGGGAGTAACCTGCTCAGTCTGGCCATCCCAGCAGACGGGTGTATCCAACGGGGCGCTGTCACAAGCCTGGTTAACGCAATAGTTCGGCAGTACCACCCGGTTGGTCTTCATGTTGATGCGGACCCACTTCAAAGCGGATTCGGTCCCTGCCGGTGCGAGCAATGATTCAACCGGAAGTGCCCAGTTCGGCGTGGCGGGAGGGCTTGTGCATTTGCTGCCTGCAGCGACACCGGAATTAAAATCATGGCATAGCTGGTCATCAAAATACTTGTTGGTGCTGTCAGTGGGGTCTACCGTCTCGCCGGTGTTGCGATTTATTACATACAGAACACTGTTCGTGTTCCCGGCAATGGCTTGAGGCAATTTGTCCGCAAGGCCTCCGGATGGAGGAGCTAAAGTTGGATCCGAAGGGTAACTTACTCGGTCTCGCACTTCGGCTAATCCTGATTTAGCAGCGTAATAAGCATCCAGATTGTTGCCGTAATTTGCCGCAATGCGGGCGTCTGTTCCCGTGGAGATATAAAGGAATATGCCAATACTGGAGAGCAGGAGAAGAGCAAACAGGCAGAGCAGCAGTGCAGCCCCGCTCTGGGTAACTTTCTTCGTCTTTGCTGTTCTCAATCTCACTGATTCAGCCTTGCGGTTGCAGAGAGAGACGTACGCGCCGTCTGGCCTGCGCCGGCATCGGTTAACAAGCTCACGTTGATCTTCACCGTGGCAAGAGAGTGGAGCTTGTCTGGATTGCTGTTAATGTCTGGAACATCGCTTACATCAACCTGGTTCCCGTTCTGATCGTAGAAAGTGAAGAGGTCTGCTCCAGCCTGACCCGGCCCTAACCCCGGCGGCACAACACCACTTGTTTCCGTGTAATTGGCCGAAACTGGCTGTGCCGTAGGATCAGCCGTAACCTTCTGTACGGCGTTGCGGCGTATGCAAGGGCAAGTCGGGTCGCCAGTCGGTGTCCCTACGTAGCCGACAGTGACGCTTTCAACGAAACCGTCACTGTTCACATCACCTTCAAGAATGATTTGCGTCGGTGACACTCTGACCACTCCTGCCGCAATGAACGGTTTCTGTAGCAGAGTTGGATCATCTGGCCTGACTGAATACATCTCTGCTTTGGGATATCCGGCCATGTGCAGGTCACGAACCATCTGGTCAAGAAATGCGCGCGCCTGCTGGTCTGTATCCACCTTTGCTCCGGTTCCAGCGGCGCTTTTTTGCATGACCATGATCTGTTCCAGGACGGCGCCCGTGATTACCACCAGCAGCGACACACTGATGAGCATTTCTAGCAGGGAAAAGCCCTTTGCCATGCGGCGAGAGGGCCGGGCATGGGCTGCGTTCACCGGATTTGTTCCGTTGAAGTTCAACTAACTCCTCGCACTGAACGTAGCGTCAGCTTGCGCGTAAACGATGCTGCCGGATTTGCAGCATTGCGCAGGCTCTTCACGCTTACGGTAATCATCTGCGTAGACTTGGACGGCCCTGCGTCAATTCGCCAGCGGACATCGAAGGTAAATCCGGAGCACGTAACGTACGTCATCGAATAATTAGCTGTCGGCGGCTGAGTGTAATCGATCCCAGGAAACGGTCCGCCATTCTGGAGCGAGCCCACCACCGCCGTATTCATCTGGAAAGCATTGCCATTGCAATCGGTAACATTAGTCACCGCAGCTGCTCCCGCGGCGTTTGGGGGAACGGCCATAATTCTTTCCATGGTGCTCTCAGCCAGCGTTGCAGCCGCGGTGTTAATTTTTGAGCTGCCGTTACTCGCGGTCGCCGCGCAAATCACGCCCATGCCGCCCAGGATTCCAATTGCCAGCACGCACACAGCAATCATGAGTTCCAGCAGGCTGAAGCCTCGTGGCGGGACGGTGCTGCTTCGATATGGTGCTTGCTTCTGCATTAGAACCAGTTCCTGCCACCGCCTCCGCGGTAATGCCAGATTTTCACGCTGCCGGATGAGTTCACTGTGACGGCTGCAAACAGAATGTCGCCTGCCGAACGTCTTAATTGCAGATATTGGATCCATACCACCGGCCCCGAACACGGCGAAGTTGACGAGGCTCTCTGGCATGGCAATCCGACTGAGTTCCATGCCAGCCCCCGTTCCAGGATTCCCTGCGCGCTGTACCCAGCCGAATTTTCTGTTTGAGTGAACGAGCCAAATCCCAGCGAAGTGGCATCCATCTGCACAGGTATCCCGCGATTATTCAGGCTCACAGCTCCAGGCAGTTGCGCCTGCGGCTCAGTTGCTGAGCAGATCCCGTCCCCGTCCAGATCGAGGCAAATATTCGAGGGCTGGTTTACGGTACTAAAGAGCGGCAGGATGTAATAGTTGTTGTCCTGCGTGGAGCGAATCCTTCCCTGGGCATAAAAGCTTGCCAGTTGTTCTGCCGCCGAATTCAGCTTGGCCTCGTCGATCGTACGAGAAATGCTGGGGAAGGAAAGACCGCTCACGACCAGCATGATCGCGAGTACCACCACAAGTTCGGTCAAACTGAACCCCGCCTCTGACTTCACGTTTTCACCTTGCCTTCGTACGATTGGGCGCCCTGCGCAGTTTCGGGAAAAGCATCTGGCACGTCTGAAGTGCCGGGCAAAGGGGGTGGATGTCGGCAATTCGGAGCGTTCAGCAACGTTCAAGATTTGCTGTTACTTTAGTACCCAAACATACTAACCCAGCGGCAACTCTGCCCAGCAGAAATGGATTGTAAGTTGCTGAATCCAAGACGATTATTTTTATTTTGCTTGGCCAGAAAATCGCTCCCAAAATGGGAAAGAATTGCTCGCCCGGGTGAGGTGATCTTATGGCCCTGTACCAGGGTACAGGACCTTCTGGTGTCGACATTAAAATTTTTAATTTCTACTTGCCTCGACCATAGGTGACAACACGAACCAACATTAGAAAGTCGGGACTGGAGCTTGTTCCTGTGGCAAAACCTTTACGAAGTGATGTCGCCTTACGTTAGTCTTCAAAATTTTTGGCGCATAACGGGCTTTCGATGACGTTCAACAATCTGTCGCGTCCAATCGCTTCGTGAACTTTCTCAAAAACAGCAGCGGCTCTGTCTTGTATAATCAGGCTGCTTCCCCCTTTTCCTTAAAAAAACAGGAGGCTATATCCATGTTCCTGCGTTTCTTATGCTCCGCAGCGATACTTACAATGTTGTCTTCAATCGGGTTTGCGCAAGCCGACAAGTGCAAATCCACTGAAGTGCCGGTTGGAATTGTGAACGGCAGCGGCGAACCATTCCACGGCCTTTCCTCTGCGGATTTTTCCGGGCGCGCAGGCAAAGCATCGCTCTCTGTAAAAAACATGACCTTTGATGATGGCCCGCGACGCATTGTGCTGGTTGTCGATACCAGCAAAAAACTGAGTGGTGACACGCGGCAGGCGGAACGCGCCATGATTCAGACTCTGCTCGGCTCCGCACGTTCACAGGACAGCTTTGCCATGGTCACGGCACGCGGCCCGGAGCACGTGGTGAAATTTGGCGAGGAGCATTCAGCATTCATTGAAGCATTGCCGGCAGAAGGTGAATCCAGGCACGGCAAAGAGCAGAGCGTTCTTGATGGAGTGATGAAGGCCATCGAACTTTTGGGAGATGCCAAGCCGGGAGATTCCATCGTTGTCATGGCAGCCGATCTTGCTGGCAGCCACACGGCGAATGCAAAGACAGTGGCGAAGGCGCTGGACCAGCATCATATTCGTATGTTCGGTCTGGCTCTCGGGCTGGTCCAGGTGAAGAATTCTACTGTCTCCGGACAAAGCACGACGGCATGGGGTCTTGCTACCGCAACTCCGGGTGTTGGCGATTTTGTCTACGATACCGGCGATACAGACTTTTATCCATTGACCAGAAACAGCGGGGGAATGGTAATGGCAGTGATGAACTATGACACGCGGGTCACTTACAGCATGAAGGACCCGAAGTTCGTGAATCGCGCCAAGCAGCAGACAATGGCGGTCTACAACATGATCGCGGGATACTACAAGGTGGAACTGGACGGTGACCATGCAGGGGAATGGAGTTTTGAGCCCACGCCTGACGTTCGCAAGGCGGCGCCGAACATGTTCCTGTTGTATCCGCATGAGCTCTCTTCGTGCACAACTGATGCAAAGGTAGCCAGCAAGTAATAGTCATTCCAGGCAAATCCAGGCCGGTGTCTCATGGACACCGGCATTATTTTTGCTGCTGCTGGCTCGCGTAACAAAAGTCCCATCCTCCTCATTTTGGTGCTGAGTCATGCGCGGAAATCACGGTGCAACTTCTTCAGGAACTCGGGTTAGTACCGCCATACAAGCTTCAACCCTGGAGGAACGACAAGGAGCTATACACTATGCGACGACATCTGGCATATCTTCTGGCAAGTCTGCTGCTGGCACTGGCTTCAGCAGCCTATGCGCAAGAGGCCGGCAACAGTGCAGATCTGAAAAGTGATCGCAAAGACCTGCATCAGGACCGCCGTGACCTGCGGCAGGACAAACGCGACATCCACAGCGATCAACGTGACATAACCAAGGACCGGATCGATCGTAATCAGGACCGTCGTGATCTGAACAAAGATGCGCGCGACATCGCGCGGGACCGCCGCGAGCGCAATCAGGATCTCAAGAACGGCGATAAAGCAGACGCACGCAAAGAGCAACGCGATATCAATCGCGACAAGCGGGATGCGGCCAAAGACCGCCGCGATTTGCGAGCCGACAATCGTGACATTCGCCACGACGCCTGGGACCTGCACCGGGACCGCAAGGACGCCCGCAGTGACCGCAAGGATATCCGGCACGACCGTAAAGATATTCATCGCGATCGTCGCGGTAGCTAGTGCCATAACGAAACTGGAACGCCCCGGAGGCAAGCCGGGGCATTTTTGTTGGGCACAATCTAAGTTGTTCTTGATGTATGCTGGGCAGTCAGGTTCCGCTGGCCAGATGGTATGGTGAGATCTCTTTTTTTCGTGTTCCTGTCCGCTATTCTCCTGGCGCAACAGTTTGCGCCTCTTACGCCGGAATTGCAGCGGCGCATTGAACGCCAGGTGCGTGCTTACACTGAAGTCCCACCTGACGCGCACATTTCTCTCGGTACACGTACGGCCAGCAACTTCAACGGCTATGACAACTTGCCGGTCACCATTGAGGGCAATGGGACAAAGAAGTCGCTGAATTTTCTTCTGGCCAGGGATGGCAGCAAGCTCCTCTATATGACGGAGATCAATCTGAATGAGGACCCTTATGCCCGCAACATGCGCCGCATCGATCTTGCCGGGCGGCCGTGGCGCGGGGCGCAAGATGCAAAGGTTTCAGTGGTGGTGTATGACGATTTCGAATGCCCATTTTGCGCCAAAATGTATGTGACGCTCATGAATGAAGTCATGGTCCACTATCGCGACAGGGTAAAAATTGTGATGAAAGATTTCCCGATCACTGATGCTCATCCCTGGGCCATGCGTGCGGCCATCGACTCTCACTGCCTGGCCGATGAAAATCTGCGGGCCTATTGGGATTTTTCTGATTACGTGCATACCCACCAATCAGAAGTCAGCGCCAAAGTGAAAGCTGCCGGCAACAATGTAACTGCAATGGATGCCCTCGCGCGCGAGATCGGCGAAAAGGACGGGCTTAAAGCAGATGCGTTGCAGGCCTGCCTTGCGTTGCAGGACCCGGGCAAGGTGGAGAACTCCATGGCCGAGGGTAAATCCCTGGGCGTAAGCGCCACTCCCACCATGTTCATTAACGGTCAGGAAGTAGAAGGCGGAGTCACAGATGAACAATTGCGCTTGATGTTGGACCGCGCCTTAAGCGAAGCTGAGGCGCCCCGGCATGGACAATGAATCCTCTCAAAACACGTTCATGTCAACGGCCGTCGAAGACTTTCCGGGGTAGTGGTGGATTCCCAGAGCATCCAGCGCAGTACGGAGTACGTTTTGGTGCTGATCAAACTGGCTGGATCTGAAAGCCCTTTTGACCTTTGGGCCGACAATTACTGTGGCGATATGGCCTCCGCCGTGTGCAGTATCACTCTCCTTGCCTTCATCGAAGACGATAATCAGAATGCCGTCCTTCTGAAAATCTGAAGTGTTGAGCAGTGGGCCGATATTGTTTTTCAGCCAGCCATCCAGCGTGCGCAGAATCAAAGAATCACTGCAGGGCGATGTGCCCGGCGGACAGTTGTGTCCATTGTGTTGCTGGTTCGGGACGACGAACGAGTAGTTGGGCAGAGAATGATTTGTCAGGTCTTTGGGAAATTGGGCAAACGGGACCAGGTGAAGCTTTTGTACGCTGCTGTTCGCCACGTCGCTGAGGTAAGAGATCGGGTTGTGGCCTCGCGTGTACGGGAATTTGTCCGGGCCAAGATAGCCCACGGAGGGTACGCTTTCCAGATAGCTTTTCCAGGTTTTTCCGGCCGTGAGAATTCGCCGAACGACATTGTCCGCTGTCACGATTGGCACGTGGCCTGCGTCATTCGTAACGATCTGGCCGGTGGTCAGCATGAAGTAGTTGCCAATGGACGGGTGCACATTGGCATAGTACTGCGTGGCCAGGGAGTATTTTGATGCCAGGCTGTTCAGAAACGGCAGGTTGGAGTTGCCGATGATCTGTGAATAGCTATGGTTCTCTTCAACCACAATGATGACGTGGCTGGATGAAGCCACCTGGGCTGCAATCAAAGCAGGCAGGCTGAAGCCGAACAACAGCAAAAATGAAAATCTCTTCAAGGCATCCTCCGAAAGATTTATTCAAATGGAAGGCGGGCATGTGCCCGCCAATTCACTTACGGAAGAAAAACGTTGGTCATGGAAGAAACACTGGCTGCGGCTCCCGGAAAAGTGGTGACTCCAAGCGCCTTCAGCACGGTTTTCAGCAGGCTCTGGTGTTGATAGAACACAGTGCATTTAAACTGCTTTTTTACTCGCGGTCCCACGATCACCGCGGCCACATGTCCTCCTCCGTGTGCTGTGTCATTGGTGAACGATTCATCAAACACGATGACCAGAATTCCGTCTTTTTGGAAAGCCGCGTTTGCAAGCAAAGGTGCAATGTTGGCCTTCAGCCACGAAT
>DATEJX010000182.1:0-23661 GCA_035277785.1 Candidatus Angelobacter sp.
TTGCCAATCCGGCAATTGCGAACCCCGCCATAGCAAACCAGTCCGTGACGGATGCGAGCTACACGGTCACCAACACCGGGAACACGGTCGGTTCCTATGCCGTCAAACTCTTCGGTACGCAACCAGCGGGGACGAACCTGCAGCTGATCCTGAGCAAGCTTTACCCAGTGCCGATCCAGCAGAATTGCCAGCTCACGCTGCAGGTGCAGAATGTGGTGCTAGCCAGCATTCCCGATCCGGTATTTGAGCCTGCGACGCAGCTCCCGGATCCGGAACTGGCGAACTCCAGCACCAAGAACGCAACTTTTTCTCTGGGCCCGGGTGAGACAGGCGTGGTCACACTGCGCGGCAACGTGAGTTCCCTTGCAGCGATGCAAAACATCGTGAACACCGTGACGCCGGTGATCGTCTCGCATGCGTCCAACACGGGAACCACGGTTCCACCGGCAACGCTTGCCATCACCACCACAAGCAGCACGCTGCCCAGCGGAGCTGTGGGAACTCCTTATTCCACCGCGCTCACCTCATTCGGTGGCATTACGCCAACGAGTTGGAGCATCAGCAGCGGCTCGTTACCGGCTGGCCTTGCGCTTGATCCAGCTTCGGGCACGATCTCGGGAACGCCGACCCAGGCCGGCACTTCAAATTTCGTCGTCACGCTCACAGACTCATCGCCGGGACCAGCGACCGCATCGCGTGCGCTGAGCCTCACGATTGTCACCGCAGTAACAATTACGACTACGACTTTGCCCGATGGAACAGTCAACGTGCCGTATTCGCAGGCTCTCACCGCGACCGGCGCGACCGGTACGCTCACGTGGAGCCTGAAGTCAGGCACGCTGCCTGCGGGACTGACTCTGAGCTCCGCCGGTGTAATCAGCGGCACGCCAACCGTGGCGACCAGCGGCACCGGAGCGAGCTTTGTCATCCAGGTGCAGGACAGCGGGCCACCGCAGCAGACCGTCAGCCAGAGCTTCACCCTTCGCATCGGGTCAAAGCTGGTAATCACGACTGCCACTCTGCCGACGGCGAAGCTTGGCGTGGCGTACAGCACGCAATTGGCTGCAACAGGTGGAGTTGGAACGATCACCTGGTCGCTGGCTTCGGGTTCCGGACCATTGCCCGGCGGATTGACTCTGAGTTCCGCAGGCGTCATCAGCGGAACACCGAATGCGATCGGCACATTCAACTTCACAGTGCAGGCGGCTGATTCCAGCACGCCACAGCAGACTGCGACGAAGCAGTTCAGCATCACGGTGAATGCCGCGCTTACGCTGGTCTTCGCCGTGCAGCCGAGTAATACATCGCCGAACGCGCAGATCACGCCGGCGATCAAGGTGCAGGTACTCGACGCCAACGGCAACGGAGTTTCCGGTGTGACCGTTACGTTGAGCATCGCGGTGAATCCGGGCAAAGGAGTGTTGAGCGGCACAACGGTTGCGGTTTCGGCGAACAAGGGCATCGCGCTCTTCGCTAGTGACTCGATCAACAATGTCGGGATCGGATACCGGCTACAGGCCACAGCCCCGGGTGCGGCGCCTGTGCTATCTGTCCCGTTTAACATTCAGTAGCGGAGGATAGGACTTACAGGCTGCTTTGCGACATGAAAAGGCGAGATCCATCAGGCCTGGCGAGCTGATAAAAACGCTCGCTCGTTTACGGTCTTTGGAAGTACGGGGCTTGGCGGTTTTGAAATTTCAAAAGCTGCCGATAGGAGTGAGCTTCAGTCGCAGCGCAGCAATCAGTGGTTTTCAACGCGCCGGCGAGCATCTGTAACCAGCTCGCTGGTTCCGTCAGGCTGCATCTTCAGGAATGTCCGGTAGCTCTCTGCGGCTGCCGGACTTTTCAGCCCTTCCTGCGCCCGGCCCAGATAGTAATAAACCGGCGGCAGAAGACGGAAAGTCGGTACGTCGTCAAGAAAAACCGCACTGGCTTCTCCACGGCGCTTCAGGCAAAGTTCGAATTCGGAGTCGGCTTCGGTAAACGATCCATTTTGCAGGTACGCTCTGCCCAGGTAGTAGTGGCCCAGCCATGTATTCGATATCTTTTGCGCGCTTTCGAAGGCCAGGATGGCTTCTTTGATCTGGTTGTGTTTGAGCGCAATGCTGCCCTGGAGAAGCTGCCCGTAAATCTGCGGTTCGGGCTCAATTTTCGACGATAGCTGCGTAGCCAGTTTCCCAGCTTTGCTCATATCGCCTGCTGCAATATAGATCTCACCTGCCGCCATCGAAATGCTCTGGTCGGGATTGAGTTTCATGGCCTGCTCAGCGGCGACTGTAGCTTTTGACCTGTCGCTTTTTGCAATGTATGCCTGCGCCAGCGCAATGGACTTAATTCCTGCGCTCGCCGGATCCTTGGCGACGTTATCTGCGGCAATGCCTTTCTCGAGTAGCGAAATAGCTTCCCCATCATGCCCCTGATAAAGGGCCAGATCGGCCAGGCCAATGGCTGCCATGGAGGCTCCGCGTGCATTAAGCGCCTGCAGTTTCTGGTACGTGGCTGTCGCGTTGCTCAAGTCTCCAAGCCCCGCCTGTGCCATGGCCAGTGCCCCCAATGCTTCCGCATAAGATGGGTTCTGCTGCAGAACGTCCTGGGCTGCTTTCGCACCCGCCGCATAATCGCCGGCATAGATGGCATACAGCGCCAGATTGTTGCGCTGCAGCAGAGCCTTGGGCGCGAGGTCCACCGCATGCTGTCCCGCCTGCATCGCTTTGGCCATGTCGCGCGTGTAGAAATACGCCAGGGCGAGGTTCGTCGCCCCCACGTCATCAGCAGGGTATTGCTGAACCAGCGCGTCGAATTCCTGGATGGCCTTCTCTGGCTGCCGCGTCATCAGGTAATATCCGCCGCGCGTACGATATTTCTCGCGGTCGCTCATGCGATCAATGTGCGCCATGGCCGCCTGATAATCTTTTTCTGCTTCGGCTTTATGGCCGGTATTCGCCTTCATTGCCGCCAGGCCGGAATAGGCGCGCCCCATGTTGGGATCAAGCGAGAGTGCGGTGGAATAGTGCTTCTGAGCGTCGTCCCACTTACCTTCGAATTGCAACTCCTGCGCCTGCGCGTATTCGTGAACAGCCTCAATCGAACTGGACGTCACTGTCTCTTCCTGCTGCCGCCTCACAGATTCCGGAGTCGTATCGCCCAGCACTTTGCGCATCTTTGTGGCGAGATCAGCCACGGCCTGCAGTACCCCGGCTTTAGGCACGGCTCCGCTCGAAGCGGTTCCAAGCGTCTTTGAATCCACTGGATCGATCGCCTTGCAATCGATGCTGTAGCCGTCTCCGTCTTTTTTGACCGTTCCGCTGATGACAACGTTCACACCCTCGCGAACAGCCACCAGCCTGGCATTGTTTTCATCCAGCTTGGTGGCGTCGGAGGTGATTTGCGTCATCGTTTTGTGCGCCTTCGCACGCGGGTAGGCACTGATGAAAGGCGCTCCTTCCATTGCCAGTGAGAAGCTGGATTCCAGGGTGCCATCGAACACCGTGTCCGATGTATCGTTCTGAAAGTCAGCAAGCAGGATTTTCATGGCAGCATGCGCAGGCGCTGATGCCGTTTGCCGCGCTGAATACCAGCGCATCCAGAAGGTTGCGCTGAGAGCAAGCACCACGATCGTTGCTGCCAGCAGCAACCAGGGTTTCTGCCCGCGGGTTGCCACCGCTGAAGGGAGGCGCGACGCGGTACTTCCGCCTTGCACCGCATCCAGGTCAGCCAGAAGTTCATTCACGGACTGGTAACGCGCCTTGACGTCGCGTTCCAGGCACTTGCAGACAATTGAATTGAGTGTTCGTGAAATACTCGTTTCAATCGTGGAGGGCGGTATCGCCGCTTCCTGGGTTCGCTTCAGCAGGCTGGCAATGGAGCTGTCAGATTTATACGGTGTGCTGCCGGTGAGCAGCTCGTAAAGGATGATACCCACGGTAAATATGTCTGAGCGCCCATCCGCTTTTTCACCCTTCGCCTGCTCGGGCGACATGTACTGGAACGTGCCCATGATCGCGCCGGTCTTCGTGAGAACATCCTGATCATCCGCGCGGGCCAGGCCAAAGTCCATCACCACCACCCGCCCGCTCGGCCCAATCATGACGTTGCTTGGCTTCAAATCACGATGAACTACACCCTCAGCGTGAGCTGCGGCCAGTCCGGAGCACACTTGCCGCATGATGTCCACCGCCTCTGCCGCCGGGAGCTTTCCTCGTGAAGCCATCAGGGAGGCCAGGCTCTGGCCTTCCAGAAACTCCATGGTGATGAACTTGAGCCCGCCGGATTCCCTGACATCGAAGATACGAATCACATTCTTGTGCGCGACCTGGCGGGCCAGGAGTAATTCCTGCGTAAACCGCTGCACGATTTCCGAATGGCTGGAAAGCTCGGGCCTGATGCACTTAAGCGCAATGATCCTCTCGATGTCCCGGTCATACGCTTTGTAAACTGCTCCCATGCCGCCCATTCCGAGCAGTTCTATGATCTGAAAACGCCCGCCAACCACCTTGCCGATTTCAATAATTGAGCCGGAAGCAGACGAATCCCTGGCTAGCGCTGGTGCTGAAGACGCAGCGCTGGTTCCTCCTAAGGTCGGAGCGTCAGAAATCTTTCTAAGATCATCCCTATTCATACAGCATTTCCCTGGGCAGGTGGCGAACGCAACAAAGTTGGCCAAGTATACACCCGGATTCTCCGGCTGGCCGAGGCTTCAGCGCCTTAGACCTTCTCACCTGGGGGACAGCGCTGAACTTGGGCCTATTGGTAGAAATGTGTTTTACGTCAGCCAAACGTTTCATATTGGCGGGTTGAAAAGGGCCTTTCCGGAGTGAGCCTTTCAGGATTTCTTAAAAATGCAAGTTTTCGCCTTGACTTTGTCACAAGAGGGTGTATGGTAGCCGAATTCGTGCCGAACCCGGGTTGACCAAATGCCTTTCAAATCCATATTCAATTCCCTTCGCTTCTCCCGCTAACGTTCCTGGTAGAGGGTGCGCCGGAATTTGAATGAAAACAGGAGGCCCATTCAATGGCAGCGAGTCCATCCATTCCCAACCTATTGCAACTTACCACCGAAGAGGCCGCAGAGCAGATTACCGTTCGTTGCGTCGGGCGGGTCACTTCAGAAACAGCAAGCGATTTTCAAGAAACCATTCGCGAAATCATTCCAAAAACCAAGCGTATAGTGCTCGATCTTACCGGAGTGGACTACTTCGACAGTTCCGGTTTGGGCGCGCTGGTTAACGTCTACATGCACGCCTCTCGCTCTCAGTGCCTGCTGGAGCTCGCCAATCCCAAGCAACGCATTCGTGATCTTTTCAAACTCACCAAACTGGCTTCAGTCTTCGAAGGCAGCGGAATGGAAAACTTCGGGATGTAGCCCTTACAGCATCCCAGCAGCTACCGGGGCAGGTTATTGAATCTGCCCCACCTCCGCCACAATTCGCTTGAGCGCTTCACGAATGCTTTCTCCGCTTCGCACTTTGATCGTGTGGATCGTCACCGGCTTCAGCATCTTGCTCACTTTGTCCATGGCCCCGGTCGCATAGGGCCCGTATACCTGATATTGCAGGTAGTACACCACACAGTTTTCCGCCTGCGCCGGATCAATGGGCGGAAAGTGGTGGAAGGCATAGAAATCCATTGGGCTTCCCACCACAATGAAGACGTGAAATGGAAGATCCGACGGATGGTTCTTACCTGGGCCTTCCGGCTTGATGGCCGGACTGCAACCCGCGCAAGGGCCGCTAACGTTGACCATGGGCCCTGATGGAGCTGGGCCGTCAGGAGAAGCAACATCTTCTTCAGAAGACGTGCCCATGCGGCGCAAAATTTGGTCGCGCAGAAAGTCCGGCTGTTCGCGCGCCTGCTCCAGACCCTTTAGGTCAATCATTCCCGGGCCATTCTCAGGGGCTAGTGCTTCCTTGAGAGCCGTCCAGTTCAGGTTTGTAACGTCGTCCTGCTCAAACGTGATTCTCCGTTGCCGCAAATCCAGAGTGGCAACGTTCAATGAACCGTTGTTCACGTGGATCTCGCTCAGATCGCGGACCAGAGGCAAGGCCACCGCCAGGAAGCGGGAATAAAACCGGCCGGAGCCGTGGAAAAGGCCGGAAGGAGTAAGGTCAGCCAGCACGTCAATTTGCATGCGTCGCTTAGTGGCGAGTGCCAGGTGAAGCTTGCTCTCAATATCAGGACGGTAGATATTGTCGCGCACGTCCTTGAGTGGCGCCCAGAATTCCCAGTCCGGGATTCCCTGCCAGATATCGGCAAAAGAATCATGCTTGATTTCAGATACGTGAAGATCTTTTTGCGCAAAGCTGTGCTCGCCGCTTTTACCGTCGTACAGGAGGAAACTGACCCTGTAGTCTCCCGGCAGCGCAAATGCCTCCCATGTGCTTACCCAGGTTTTTTTGTGGAGATCGGGAGTGATCGGCCGCAAGTCAACGAACCCGGAATCGCGATAGCTGTGGCCCGCGGAATCTTTTACTTCCACCAGCATCAGCAGTTCGCCGTCGGCCACGCGCTTCACCAGTTCAGCGCCGGGAATATCCATCTCAAGATGGGTCACCATGCGCTGGTGGGCAGAAAGCCCATGAGTATAGGCCTGCACGTGTAGAGAGATGTCTTGCCGCGCACCTTCCCCTGCAAACCGCTCAAAATGAGCAGCTTGAAAACTCTCTGCCATGGATGGAATGGGCGGGATGGGTGGCTCTGCTTGCTGGCAGACTGCTCCGCACGCAAGGCCCAGCAGGCAGACGCAAACCGACTCCAAGTGACGAATCAACGAGCACGGAATGAAGTCCGCGCGGAGCATGGCAGTCCCCCCTGCTGTGCGCAGCATCTTACCCAACTCTTCCCGCTTTGTCGCCAAAATTCCGCAGCTCACGTTTATTTCCATACCGCGCCAGAATGCCTAACCAGACGCTTGGCGGTTGACATCTTCGCGTCTGAAATCCGCGTTTCAGATTTGCCGCAAATGGCCTCCAGCAGCGACAATACTGCGCATGTCCCTGAACACAGTCAGGCCCCTGCGCGCAATTGCCTGCGTGCTCGCATTACTAACCTTCACTCAAATTTCGCAATCAGATACACGGCCTCTCCCGGAAGACCGCGGTGCCGTTCATCTTTATCAGCTGCTCACGAAGCTCACGACCACCGCCCGCTTCATGCAGGTTGTGGCCCATCCCGATGACGAGGATGGGGGCATGCTGACCATGGAAGCGCGCGGCCACGGTGTCTCCGCGCTGCTCTTCACCTTGACTCGCGGCGAGGGAGGGCAGAACAAGTTCGGGACTGAGAGCTCAGATGAGCTCGGCATCCTGCGCACGCTGGAACTCCTGGAAGCCGACAAATACTACGGCGTGCAACAGCGCTTCAGCCATGTAACTGATTTTGGCTTTTCCAAAACTGCCGAAGAGACTTTCAACAAATGGCACGGACATGAGATTGCTCTCGGAGACGTGGTCCGCGCGATTCGCATCTTCCGGCCTGACGTGCTCACCAGCCGCTTCAGCGGAACGCCTCGCGACGGTCACGGCCATCATCAGGCATCGGCTATTCTGGCTCATGAAGCTTTCCGGGCCGCCGCCGATCCCAACCGCTTTCCGGAGCAGATTAAACAAGGCCTGCTGCCCTGGCAGGCGAAAAAGCTCTATCTCGGCAATCCTCCCCGGATGTTCCAGGGATTGGATGTTGCTGATTCCGACTACACGGTGAAACTTGATCCGGGCGAGTACAGCCCTTTCCTCGGCATGTCTTACACACAGTTCGGCCTGGAAGGCCTCGCGCATCAGACCTCGCAAGGCACAGGCGGAATCCGCGTGCCTCCCGGGCATCGTTACACCTACTACAAGTTGATCGATTCCACGGTGTCTAAGGCGTCGAGCCATGAAAAAGATTTTTTCGAAGGGATTGACACCTCATTGGTCGGCTTGGCCGCCCGCCTGGGTGCGGAAGAATCCAAAGTTCCGTTCCTGCGTCCGGCTCTGGTCTCGCTTCAGAAGGACGTGGACGAAGCCGTCAATGCATTCTCCGTCAAGAATCCGAATGCGTGCGCGCCGCCACTGCTGCGCGGCCGGCAGGAAACCGGGAAATTGATACAGCAGATCGAGCAATCACAGCTTTCAGCGGCGGCAAAAGAGGACCTGCTCACTGAGCTGCGCACCAAGTTTGATCAATTTGAGGACGCCGCCAACGAAGCCCTGGGGATTTATTTTGAAACCACAGTCGATCCGCCCGGCCTTCCACCAGGCCCGTCATACTTCCCCAGGATGGAACAGACTCTGAGCATCGCCGTGCCCGGGCAGACATTTACTATCACGGCTCGACTTTATAATCGCAGCAACACGGCAGTCGCCCCGGGCGAGTTCAGCGTGAATGTTCCAAAAGGTTGGACCGCCACTCTGGCTACGCCGGGCGACAAACTCAAGAAGAGCATTTCGCCGGGAGACGACGACGCAGTCCAATTCAAAATCTCTGTCCCGGAGAATGCGACTTACACCAAACCTTATTTCTGGCGCACGAATCCGGAAACTGAGGCTGTTTACAACTTAAGCCAGCCGCAATATCTCACCCTTCCCTGGGCGCCATATCCGGTGCATACCACAGCCAGCTTTTCCGTGAACGGAGAAGCCAGTTCCGCCAATGGAGTTGCAAAGATCAAATTCGTTGATCCTGCTCTCGGACAGTCGGAGCGTCCTCTGGCGGTTGGCCCGCCTGTGTCCGTTCTGCTGACCACACCGGTTATCGTCGCTCCGGTAGGTGCGCCCAGGCAGTCTCTGGTCGAAGTGAATCTGCGCAGCAATGTACCGGACCCTATCCATGCCACGCTGCATCTTGACACTCCCAAAGGCTGGACGGTACAGCCGGAGTCGATTCCGGTCTCGCTCGACCATGATGGAGACGTCAATAATTACAGCTTCCGCATTACACCGCATGATCTTCATGAAGGAGCTTACAAGGTCACCGCGAACGTGGAATTCAACGGGAAGGAATATGCGGAAGGATTCAAGATCATCACCCGACCTGACCTTGACTCCTATTACGCCTATCATCCCGCCACAGAAAACGTTCAGGCCGTGGATGTGAAGCTGCCACCAAAACTCAAGGTTGGCTACATCATGGGAACAGGTGATGAGATTCCAACGGTGCTGAGCAGCCTCGGCGTCGACATCAACCTCGTTTCGCCTCAGGAACTCGCTTCCGGCGATCTCACCCGCTATGACACCATCGTTGTTGGCATCCGCGCTTACGATGTCCGCACCGATGTGCGTGAAGAAAACCGGCGGCTGCTGGATTACGCCAATAGCGGCGGAACTCTGATTGTGCAATACAACCAGAGCACAGGAATCTTCAACGATGGCCGCTACACGCCCTATCCCGCCACACTGAGCCGGGAGCGCGTGTCGGTGGAAGAACAACCGGTGGAAATACTTGCTCCGGATGACCGGATTTTCTCTTATCCAAACAAAATCACTGAAAAAGACTTTGACGGCTGGGTGCAGGAGCGCGGGGTTTACTTCATGTCAGACTGGGACTCTCACTTCAAGCCGCTGCTGGCCTGCAACGATCCCGGCGAATCGACCCAGAAAGGTGGACTGCTCCTGGCTCAGTACGGTAAAGGCATTTACATCTATACCGGATACGCGTTTTTCCGGCAGTTGCCTGCGGGCGTCCCTGGAGCTGTGCGGCTGATGGTGAATTTGTTGAGCGCCGGACATTGATGACTTCACTTCCCCAACAAAATGGCCCGCCTCACCTCGCGCGTGAGCTCGGCCTGCCTGAGGCCACAGCTCTGAACATGATCGATATGATTGGCGTGGGGCCGTTCATCACCATACCTCTGATCGTTCAGGCAATGCATGGTCCGCAGGCAATGATTGGCTGGATCCTGGGAGCGCTGCTTGCCATCTGCGATGGCCTGGTATGGGCGGAACTGGGCGCATCCATGCCTCAGGCCGGCGGTTCTTATGAGTACCTGAAGCAGAGCTACGGCGCGCAGAAGCTTGGCCGCATGATGTCATTTCTTTTTGTCTGGCAACTGCTGTTCAGCGCACCTCTGTCGATCGCTTCCGGCTGCGTCGGCCTGAGCCGCTACGCCGTTTATGTCTGGCCGGCGCTCGATCACGTCCTCGTCGACCGCACGATTCTGCTGTCAATACCCGGCTTGTCCGTTCTTGGGCAGCTTGAGTTCCGTGTGTTGATTACCAATGCCACTTTCGTCGCGATGGCCGTCTGCCTGCTCGCGCTGTTTCTGCTGTACCGGCGTATTGGAGTCGTTGGCCGGCTCGCGCGCTATCTTTCTGCCGGAGTGATTGGCGCAATTCTGCTGGTAATTGTTGCCGGGCTCACTCACTTCAGCGCGGCCCGCGCCTTCAGCTTTCCGGCAAATGCATTCGGCGATGGCAGTTACGCGTTCTTTGCCGGGCTCGGCGGCGCCATGCTGATTGCCATCTACGACTATTGGGGCTATTACAACGTCTGTTTCCTTGGTGGCGAAATCAAACAGCCGGAACGCAACATCCCGCGCGCAGTCATTTATTCCATTCTGCTGGTGGCCGTGCTGTACATCACCATGAATATCAGCATTCTGGGAGTGGTCCCGTGGCAGGAGTTGGATAAAGCCGCCGCTTCAGAAACCCGGTTTTACATTGCCTCCATTGCCCTGCAGAGGTCCTTTGGACACTGGGTGGCTACATTCGGAACATTCCTTATTATGTGGACAGCTTTTGCTTCAGTTTTTTCGCTGATGCTCGGCTACTCTCGCGTTCCCTACGCCGCGGCCGCGGACGGCAACTTCTTCCGCCGTTTCTCCAAGCTTCATCACCGCCAGAACTTCCCGCATGTTTCCCTGCTGACGCTGGGCTGTGTTGCCACGCTGTTCTGTCTTTTCCGCCTGGCCGATCTGATTGCCGCGCTGGTCATCATTCGCATCATGGTGCAATTTCTCATGCAGATCCTCGGATTGCTTCTCCTGCGCTCGCGCCATCCCGGCTTCCCCCGGCCATTTCGGATGTGGCTTTATCCGATTCCCGCCGTTTTGGCCATGGCAGGCTTTATCTACATCCTGATCATGCGTCCCGACTTTATGAAGGAAATCCGTTACGCGCTGGTCATCATCGTCTTGGGGATTATCATCTATACCGTGCGGTCCTGGCGGCGCCGCGAATGGCCTTTTTCCGGCGATCCTGCTCACCAGATTGCTGGAGCGCAAGTCCAATGATTTTGTATGCCTGCAGCCGCTCCCCCGAGGCCCGTTAGTCCGATGGAGAAACCCACCGCCGAGATTACAGCCACCGCCGGTGATTCTTCACCTCTGGCGCCTCTTGCCGAACCGCTCTTCCGCAGTTTGTGGATTGCGGCCGTAATTTCTTACACCGGTAGCTGGATGCAGAACATCGCCACCGGCTGGTTGATGACTTCCCTCACACAATCGCCCATGTGGGTATCGTTGGTGCAGGTGGCATTGAGTTTACCAGTGCTTCTGATTGTTCTGCCGGCGGGCGCTCTGGCTGATCTGGTAGACCGCCGCAAATTTTTGCTGTTTACCCAGAGTTCCATGGTAGCGGCATCGCTCATCCTGGGAATTCTGACGGTTACATCCACCTGTACACCAACTCTGCTGCTTATTTTTACTTTTCTGCTCGGCGCCGGCGCTTTCATGAATGAGCCTGCATGGCAGGCGCTCACTCCTGATCTGGTGCCGGTTTCCAAACTCGGATCCGCCGTCGCGTTGAATTCTGCCGGATTCAATATGGCTCGGGCCGTAGGCCCTGCCCTTGGAGGACTGGTGATCGCCACTGCAGGATCAGGAACGGCGTTTCTCCTCAACGCTGTCTCTTTTTTCGGGGTGATCCTTTTTCTTTATCGCTGGAAACCCGCTGAGCGTCCCTCAGGGCAGGTGACCACCACGTTCTCCGGTGCCCTGATCGTGGGCTTGCGGTATATCCGTCAGGAAAAAAGAATTACCGCAGTTTTGGTAAGGACAGCTCTGTTCTCTCTCTTTGCCAGCGCGTTCTGGGCTTTGCTGCCGCTCATCGCCAGCCGCTTCGGCGCAACCGGATACGGCGCGATGCTGGCTTTCTTCGGGCTGGGCGCTGTTATCGGCGCAGTCCTGCTGGCCCGCGCTCGCCAAAAATTCTCGTTCGATGCCGTTGCGGTCATTGCGACAGTCATCTTCGCGATCGCACTATTCGGCCTGGTGCGGACCAGCAGCCTGACATCTTCTTCCATCTTTGCTGCAGCCGCGGGCCTCGCGTGGATCAGCATTCTGGCAACACTCAACACAGTTGCGCAGATTGTCTGCCCTTCGTGGATACGCGCTCGTGTCATTTCGATGTATGTTCTGGTGTTGCAGGGCGGACTCGCAGTTGGTAGTTTTTTCTGGGGCGTGATGGCATCACGCAGCAGCGTCCGAATGACGCTCACCGCCGCGGCGGCCGCCCTGATATGTGGCCTTCTGGTCGCGCCCTGGTACCGTCTTCAAGCGCAAGCTCAGTAAGCCGCCGGAAAGATGCAGGCGCGATTTGCAGTCATGAGTATTCATCGTGATATCGTGATTGCGCCACAAAAGGATGATTCGAAATAAGAAGGAAGGGAGATTTATGAAACACCTGAAACTGTTCTGCTTTTTGACGATTGCGGCCCTTTCCACCGGAGTACATGCACAAAACAGCGGGAGCAGCGCACCGGCCCTACCGCAAGCAGCCAAACCGGCGCCCAGTATTGCCTCTTCCGCGGACCGGGAAGTAAGCATTGTCGAAAGAGAGTTTGTTTCCGTCGCTGAAGCCATGCCCGAAGACAAATTCAATTTCACTCCTGAAGGGCTCAACATTCAGGGCAGCGATTATAAAAAAGTACGGACTTTCGCCGAGCAGGTGAAGCACGTGGCCGCCACCAACTACGGACTCTGGGCGGCGGTAACCGGAGAAAAGCCGCCCTATGACGTTTCCGACGACGAGAAAGGGCCGGCCTCGGTCAAGACCAGGGCTGATATCATCAAGTTCCTTAAAGACTCTTTTGCCGCCGGACATCGCGCGGCGCAGTCTCTGACGCCGGAGAATTCGTCCGAAACGGTCACCACCTTTTTCGGCCCGACGCCAAAGATTTTTGCAACGACGTTTGCTGTAGCCCATGCTTTTGATCACTACGGCCAGATGGTGGAATACCTGCGCATGAACGGGATCGTCCCTCCGCCAAGCCGGCCACAACCTAAGAAATAACCCGCGTCAGGGCGGAATCAACTTATGCGATGTACAGATTGAGGAGACACACGAGATGAAGCATGTAAGGATTTTTCTGTTGATGGTGGCACTCACATTCGCTGTTGGAGCATTCGCACAAGGTGGAGCTGCGGCAAAGCCTTCATCAACGCCCGCTCCGCAGGCCCAAGCCGCGCCCGAACCGGCAAGCCTTGCTTCCGTGGTGGATAGCCAGATCAGCCAATATGAAAAGAACGTGGTAGGTGTGGCTGAAGCCATGCCGGACGACAAATACAATTTCACCCCGGCAAGCTTGAAAATCTCCGGGGCAGCCTATGATAACGTGCGCACATTCGCCGAACTGGTGAAGCATACTGCTACCGCCAACTATCGGCTTTGGACTACTCTTACGGGAGAAAAGATGCCGGCCAACATCAAAGGGTCGAACGGGCCCGACGAACTCAAGACCAAGGCAGAGATCGTCAAATTCCTGAAAGACTCCTTTGAGATCGGCCATCGCGCCGCGAAAACCATCACGGCTCAGAACGCGCTTGAAGAACTCCCGTTCTTCCGTGGTACGCAACCTCGCCTGTACATTGCTACTGCAACCGTGATTCACGCGGCTGATGAATACGGCCAGATGGTGGAATACCTGCGCATGAATGGCATTGTGCCGCCCGCGAGCAGAGGCAAGATGTAAGGCAATTCACCGCAAAGGGCACGAAGGGCGCAATGCGGCAAAGACACTTGCTGCTATTACTTGCCTTGCATTCCTTCGTGTCCTTTGTGATTTAAATGTCCTAAGATCTCTTCCGGCTCGGGCCTCTGCCGCCAATCGACATCCACTCGTCCGTACGAAATCACTCCACCCGGCTGCATAATGTAAGTAGCCGCCAGCGGCAACTGCCAGCTCTGATCACCGTTATACCCCGGCAGCTTTGTCATGATGGCTTCATACATGTGCTGCAACTCGGGTGAGAGACGCCAGACCAGGCCAAATTTCTCGGCTACGTGATTGCCGGGATCGCTCAGGACTGGAAAGCGCAGCTTGTGCATATCCCGCGTCACGTAAGAGTGCTTCTGGGTCTGGGGCGAGATCGCCACCAGCGATGCTTCGGCGCCTGCAATCTGTGAATGAACTTCCTGAAGGGCTGCAAGCTGAGTGTTGCAGTAAGCACACCAGCGTCCGCGATAGAAGACAATTACCAGCGGACCATTGCGCAGCAAGTCCTCCGAGCTCCACAACATCCCGTCTCCATCGTGCAGCTCGAAAGCTGGTGCTCTGTCACCTGGTTTTAGTGCGTGTTCGGCAATGCTGGCATTTGTTAGATCAGTAATTTGTTGTTCGATGACAACGAGTCGCTCGGCCGGGACTAGGGCATGCAGTTTGGTGGTGAGCTCCTTGAGTTGCTGGGCCAGGGACATGCACAACACTTTACCGTAAAACCGCGGACACAAAAAAAGCTGCCGGTCGAAGCCGGCAGCTAAAGAGTATAAGGAGTGCTTCTACTTTGCGTTGATGACGACCGTGGCTGAGTTGTTTGCAGGGTTCGTGTCGGTTCCGTTGAAGCTTGCAGACCCGGTAAACGGCAACGAACCCGCGGTGACTACGGTAAAGTTCAACGTCACCAGCATTGTTTGGGATCCAGCAAGGCTCGCCAAGTTGCACGTGACGGTTCCACCCGCGGTTCCCGGTGCTGGCGCGGTGCAGGTGACCCCCAGGCTGCCGCTCACAGAGCTGTACAGCACTCCACTGGGCAGAGTGGCGGTGAACACCACGTTGTTAGCCTCAGTAGACTGGTTATTCTTGACCTGCCAGTTAATGAAGTCGGCAGTGTTGACGGCAGGACCACCATTTGCTGCCGAGCCAATGGTCTGAACGTCTGTTGTCGTTGTTGGAGCAGCGATCCCGGTGGTAATGGAAGCGCTGTTGTTGGCCGGTGTGGGGTCAGTCAACGCGGTGCCATTGGCATCGAATGCCTGAACACTGGCTGAGTCACTGATCTGCGCGGTCACGTTGAGCGTAATGGCCACTTTGGCTACCACGCCAACGTCCAGGGCCCCGAGATTGCAGTTGATCAGAGCGCCGCTGCTTGTGCAGACGCCCTGGCTTGTGCTTACCGATACCAAGGTCGCGCCCGATGCCGGAAGCGTATCGCTGAGCACCACGTCCGGCGCTGGTCCCGCTCCGGTGTTGGTGACTGAGAGCGTGTAAATCACATTCGATCCAGGCGGGACAGACGTGGCTCCGTTGATGCTGAGGCTCAGATCAGGTAGCCCGGTCGAAACCGAAGGTGTCACACCGTTGGAAGGCGCCGATTCAGCTCCTGAGCCGATTCCGTTGGTCGCATGAACAGTAAAGGTATAGGTGGTTCCGTTCGTCAATCCGCTGACCACCGCACTAGTCGTTGGTGCCGCCACTGTGACCGGCGTTCCTGTTACGACCCCTCCAACCAGAGCAGTCACTGTGTAGGAGGTGATTGGTGATCCACCATCGTCCGCCGGAGCGGTCCAGGAGACGCCGGCTTGCGCGTTTCCGGCGGTTGCCGTCACTGCAGTCGGGGCGCCCGGGACCGTGATGGCATGTGGCGTCACTGAATCACTCGACGATGAGAACGGGCTCACGCCGATGTCATTGGCGGCGCTGACTTCGAATTGATACGCAACGCCGTTGGTGAGGCCCGTGATCAATGCACTGGTCGGCGGTACCGTGCTGCCTGCGGGCGGCGCGACAATGACGTCGGGAACTATGGTTCCATTCGACGCGAAGGAATTATGCACCGTGTAACTGTTGACAGCGCCTCCGCCTGAGAGTTCCGTCCATCTTACGGTCGCCTGGCTGTCGCCAGCGGTCGCTTGGACGTTGGTGGGAGTCGAAGGAGCGACTTGCGCTGGCGTCACTACAACCTGGAACAATCTTCCGTTCCCCGTCGTGAGTCCATTGCTGGGATCATCAGCCACAAACAGGACTGGATTGATCGGATCGACAGTATCCACGGCCAGAGCGCTGATGAATGAGAAGCCCGTTCCGCCGTAGTTTGTCGTGGTTTGGGCATTCGTCAAACCAGCCGCTACGTTGGCTACCTGGGTCACCGTCGTGCCGTCAGAGAAGAACAGATTGTTTCCGTTCAGGGACTGCCCATCTTGATCGCTGAGCATCAGCGAGGCGCCAGCAGTTACTGGCAAAACGCTCGTTCCCAGGCAGCCATTGTTTGCAATTTTGCATTGGTCCGCATCCGGGATCTCATAAGCGGAGATGGTATCGACTCCGAACAGGGTGTGCCCGATAAACCCGAGTGCCTGGTTGCGCTTATTGTCGGGAATGTTAGCAACATTCTGAACGTCGCTGCAGGCAATGGTTTGTTGCGTCGGCCCGGTTACGCGGACAATGTTCCCGTTCTTCCTGAAGCCTATGTACATATTGGAATCAGGCCCGAGCGCCAGACTATCCGGCTGGTTCCCGAAAATCCCGCAGTTGACTGCCACGGCAGTAATGCCAAGCTGGTCGATCGATCCTTGTCCGTTGTCACCTGCTGGCAGGTAATGCAGGCTCACCAGGCCCAGTTTGCCGGTATCCGCCGTATACAGCAGGCTGTTTACAGGATCAAACGTGAGCACGCTGGGACGGACCTGAGACACAAGGCAGGTGTCCGGGTTAATCGAGTGAGTACCCGGCGTGTCGATATCCGGGTCCATGCGGCACAGTCCCTGGACACCGTCCGTCACCCACAAATGGCGAACCGGCTGGCCGGTGGTTGGATTGATAGCCGTACCGCTCAGCACCTGGGCGCCAGTGGGAGCGGTTAAACCTGTCCCAAAAAGGTTTGTGCTTGTGCTTTGCGCGTTAGCCATGCCCGGGGTAAGTATGAAAACGTTTAGAAGAAAAACGGCGATGAGCGGTGCAAGGGCCTTCTTGCCGGCTGAAATCGTCCTCAAGTACCACCTGAAATTGATTAGGGGGGTGCGTCTCATCAAAGTTCGGTTTCCATTTCTCCGGAAGTATTTTTTATCGATCCGTCTATGCGCCCGAGCCTGCTCGTGGCGCCGTCGTTCTTCCCGTTACGGAGTAAATGATTTCCTGAATCAACATCGTAATACGACATTGTTGGTTACTGTTCCGCGTGTTGACTGTGCCGCCCAGCGGAGTGCTTCAGTACACATCGACAGCCGGAGACAAGTCTCGCCGACTGCACTTTCAGTGCAACGCGGAATTACAATGTATGTTGTCGCCGATTTCTGGAATCCAGGCTCTGAAAAGAGCATGGCGCCCGCAAAGCCGGCTTTGGAAGCAGGAATCTCAGATCGTCCAGACAATAGTTCGGGCGGCTATTGGTCTGTGGAAGCGAGACTGTAACAGCGAAGTTCACGCTGTCATGTCTCTGCCGGATCTCCGGAAGCTACCTAATAGAGTAAGTTTTTGCGCTCGTGATACAGGTAAACATTAAAAATTTTAATCTTTTTTTGGGTGCAGTGTACTTTCGGTGTAAGGAATTCTGGGCTCGAGCACATGCCGCCGGTCCTCTTCTCCTAAGTTGCCGAAAATAAATCCAAGTGATGCTACATTCCTGGGAATTTCATTCCCGCCAGCTTGCGGCCGAAGCTCGCCTTGCCCATATCTTTGAACATCTTGCGCATCTGCGCATACTGCCGGAGAAGCTGGTTGACCTCCTGCACGCTCGTCCCGGAGCCGCGGGCAATTCGCTTGCGACGGCTGCCGTTGATCACCTCATGATGAAGACGCTCATGCTGCGTCATGGAGTTGATAATCGCCTCAACGCGCGTGAGCTGCTTGTCGTCCACCTGGTCGGCCGCTTTCTGCATATTGGCGAACGGACCAATGCTCGGCAGCATTTTGATCACGCTCTGCAGCGAGCCCAGCTTTTTCACTTGGCGAAGCTGATCGCGAAAATCTTCCAGCGAGAACCCATCGCCGCCTAACGCCTTCTTGGCGAATTCTTCTGCTTTCTTCTGGTCAATCTTTTCCTGGGCCCTTTCCACCAGCGTCATGATGTCGCCCATGCCCAGAATCCGGCCGACAATGCGGTCCGGGTGGAACGGCTCAATGGCGTCGTACTTTTCGCCAACACCGATGAACTTGATCGGCTGCCCTGTGACCTGGCGGATGGAAAGCGCGGCGCCGCCTCGGGCATCGCCGTCCATCTTGGTCAGCACCACGCCAGTGATGGAAAGCTTCTTATGAAATTCTTCCGCTGAACGAACCGCATCCTGGCCAGTCATGGCATCGGCGACGAACAGAATCTCCTGCGGATTGAGCATCTTCTTGAGCGACTGCATCTCCCCCATCAGCTCGTCATCAATGTGCAGGCGGCCGGCAGTGTCAACGATCAGGAAATTACATCCGGAGTTGATGGCTTCTTTACGCGCTTCTTTGGCCAGTCGCTCAACCGTGGCCGTGTCCGCGTTCTCGACCCTTCCTTCGTATAGGTTTGCCTTGATTGCATCGGCTACAACTTTCAACTGCTGGCGCGCCGCAGGACGATAAACGTCCACGGAAACCAGCATGGGTCGATGCCCACCTTTTTTAAGCCATGAGGCGAGTTTGCCCGATGTCGTCGTCTTACCTGAACCCTGCAGTCCAGCCATCAGGATGACAGTGGGCGGTTGTGAAGCAAATTTGAGCTTGGCCGTGTCCCTGCCCAGGATTTCCACCAGTTCGTCGTGAACTACCTTTACCACCTGCTGGGCAGGCGAGAGCGCAGTCATTACTTCTTGCCCAATCGCCTTTTCCTGCACGTGATCGACAAAATCTTTGACTACTTTGAAGTTAACGTCCGCTTCCAGCAGGGCCATGCGGATTTCCTTCATGGCTTCCTGGATGTTTTCCGGCGTCAGTGTCCCTTGCCCTCGCAGGTTCTTGAATGCGCGTTGTAATTTTTCCTGGAGATTTTCAAACATTTTGAGAAGTTCTCTCACGCCAGCGTTTCGCGGCGCCCAATTGCTCTGCTTCCATTTTACCAGCCTCTCCTGAGAGCTCCTGTACGCCCAGGTAGCTCAGGAACGCTCGCGTCAATTCTGCCTTGAGCACCTTGTCATCATCCACGGGAAGCAGATGTTTCCATGCGCTCAGGTCCTGGTGCGCCACAATCAGCTCAAAAGTCGTGCTGGTTACCAACATTAAGCCCACGGCAACAGCAGTCCTCGGGTCAGGATGATGGATACGCTCCGCATGCGTGAGAAACAGGTTGATCAGTTGCTCTGTCGTCTGGATCTCCAACCGCGACGCCTTTTTTCCAAAAGGAGTACGCCCCCGCCCTCGCACGAACTGGCGAATGGCTCGCAACAAGGGTGCCTTGGCCCGATAATTCACCACAATGCTGTTGATGATCTGCTCCGTGAAGACCCTCAGCGGAATCTCGCGCGCAATCTCAGGGGTCGTTGTCCGCAGTACCTCATCCTGACGTTCCAGCAATCCCAGGATCGCTGTTTCCAGCAGCGCTTCCTTATCATGGAAACGGCGGTACACGGAACCCGGTGTCAACCCGGCGTGATCGGCAATCCGCGGTATGGTCGTGCCTTCCACTCCGTGTTGTCCCAACACTTCGATTGCTGCACGCAGCAGCTTCTGCAAGGACTCGCGGCTGCGTTCCTGTTGCGGCTCCAGTGTCTTTGTTTTCCTCGATTTAGTCCCCTTTTGCGCCATCAGCACAAATTGTACTTGACACAAGTTAAAATGTAAATGTAAATTCACATTTACATTTATCGAGAGACCGCTTTCAGGAGGGAACATGGACAGCAACAATCCTTCAAACTTTTCAGTCAGATTCGCCGGTTTCGTATGCTTCTGGAACATACCGCGTCGTTCGTCTGAGTCAACCCGCCAGCGCTTTTTTTCGATCTATGAAAATTTGCGACAAGTCCTGCAGCAGCAAAGTTCAGGATCAAACATTCCTGAACGCAAGTGGAAGATGGTTCGCATCTCCCAGGCAGATAAAAAGTTTCTCGGCCTCGTGCGCCGCTGATTCATTGGGTGGCAAACGTCTCTTTTAAACTTTCAGAAAGCAGCTCAAGATGGCCTCTACAGTTACGCTCGATTCAACGCAGCCTTCGCGCCCGGCACACCCATTGCGTGATCCGCAATTCCGCATGTTGTGGATCGGGTCCGCCATTTCCCTTCTGGGAGATCAGTTCTATCTGGTGGCGCTGCCATGGGTCATTCTGCAGCTCACCGGTTCAGCGCTGGCAATGGGAACCATCATGATGCTTGCCGCGGTCCCGCGGGCCGTCCTCATGCTGCTGGGAGGGGTGGTCAGCGATCGATTCTCTCCGCGACGCATCCTCATCAGTACTTCCTGCGCGCGAACAATATTTGTCGCTGCCATCTCGGTGCTTCTATGGTTTCACGTGCTTGCTGTCTGGCACCTATACCTGCTGGCGTTCGCTTTTGGCACTGCGGACGCCTTTACTGTGCCCGCCTCGTCCACCTATCTTCCATTTCTGGTCAAGAAGGACCAGCTCGTGGCAGCCAATTCCCTTTTCCAAAGCACGGCCCAGTTCACAACCATTACCGCCCCGGCTCCTGCCGGCCTGATAGTAAAAGCCTTCGGGGCCGCATGGGCGTTCGTGGCGGACGCAATCAGTTTTCTCGCAATCATCGCAGCATTATGGAAGCTGCCCGATCCACCCGCACAAGCTCTGCGAGTTGGAAGGCCAAGCATGTGGCAATCGATCAGGGAAGGATTTGGGTATGTTTATCGGGACCTCCCGTTGCGCTCCCTGATTCTTCTTGTAGCCGTGATAAATTTCTGCATTGCCGGTCCCATGAATGTGGGACTCGCCTACCTGACAAAACAAAAGTTCGGATCAGCTGCAGCATTTGGCATTGCGATGTCTGCCCTGGCCGCGGGAGGATTGTTGGGCTCCCTGCTGGCGGGTATTTGGAAACCAAAACGTCGCGGCGTGCTGATGCTTTCAGTTTGCGTGGAACTAGGTCTTTGCATTGCCTCCATTGGCTTGTTGCACGTACTGTGGGCGCTCGCTGGTGTGTTGCTGCTGATGGGTATGTCAGCTTCTCTTATGAACATTCACATCATTTCCTGGATCCAGCAACGGATTGAACCCGCCATGATGGGCCGCGTAATGAGCGTGCTGATGTTCTTCTCTCTGGGCCTCATGCCATTATCTCTTGCCACTACCGGCCTCGCACTGCAGTGGAGTCTCATAGGAACCTTCCTGATCGCAGGAGGCACACTCGTTGTGGTGACCCTAACCGGAGCACTCCAGCCATCAGTTCGCAGAATCGAGTAGCTCTGCGGGAAATGCACAGGAGCAGGTCAAGGACTATACTGAGTGCGGGAGCGGCCTATGAACGATCCTCTCCATACCGCTATCTCTGATTCTCCAGCCTGCTGGCCCGCCTTACCGCTTTCCGCATGGCGACCAACGTGTGACACACTGCACATGTGGACGCAGATTGTCGGCAAGGTTCGGCTTGCCCTTACGCCCAAGACGAATCACTGGTGGAATGCCGCTCTGCACGTAACCGCTCGCGGACTTACAACCTCAGTGATCCCTTACGGTGTTCGCGTGTTTGAGATGGAATTTGATTTCCTCGAGCATGAGCTGCGCATCCACACCTGCGATCCTGCCACTCGCATCATTCCGCTGGGTCCGCGAAGCGTAGCCGATTTCTATAAGGAATGCATGGCGGCACTGCATTCGCTTGGGCTCGACGTCGAGATATGGAAAATGCCGGTGGAGGTTGCCGAACCGATTCCGTTTGATCAGGATACAGTTCACGACTCCTACGACCCCGAGTACGTTCGGCGTTTCTGGCGCGTATTGGTTTCCGCCGATGAAACCTTCAAAGTTTTTCGCTCCCGCTTCCTTGGCAAATCCAGCCCTGTTCATTTCTTCTGGGGCAGCTTTGACCTGGCAGTCACGCGATTTTCCGGGCGCCCCGCTCCGCCGCGCAATGAAGCTGATCCGGTGCTGCGCAAGATCATGCAGGAGGCCTACTCGCATGAGGTGATCAGCGCAGGCTGGTGGCCCGGCGGGGGTGAAGTGAAAGATGCGGCGTTTTACTGCTATGCCGCGCCGGAACCGCAGGGCTTTTCTACGTCGCGCGCACGTCCTGAATCCGCGCGCTATGAAGCGAAGCTGGGAGAGTTTCTGCTGCCTTATGAGGATGTTCGGCGCTCGAGTTCTCCCACTGTAGCTCTGCTCGATTTCATGCAAAGCACTTATGAAGCCGGCGCCGATGCAGGCAAATGGGACCGCACGGCCTTGGAAAAGCCGCCAACCGTTAGTGTCGGCGCTGCCTAGGAGAACCACAAATGTCGAAAGGGTGTTCTCACCTTAAGCAAACTCCGAAAATTACTTCCGCGAAAACTCACGTTTGTGAGGACTGCATCAAGACAGGTGATAACTGGGTGCACCTGCGGATGTGTATGGAATGCGGCCATGTGGGCTGCTGCGATTCATCGAAAAACAAACACGCGACCAGACACTTTCATACCAGCAAACATCCCGTCATACGCTCCGTTGAACCCGGTGAAAGCTGGACGTGGTGCTACGTGGATGAGGTGATGGGAGAGCTGACTTTGGCGTCGTAACGATCTTTGCGAACGGCAAAACCCGGGTTCACGACGATGTTGTCGCCTTCCCTGAGCGGTTCGTCATCAATGCCAGGAGTTCATTGAGGTTCTGGACCTCGAATTGGGGCTGGGCTGATGCTGGCTTGGCAGCCCCCGCACCAGGACGAATGGAAGGACGGTTCACCCACACGTTCGCGATTCCAAGGAAGCTGGCCGGAACAATATCGTGGTAAACGCTCTGTCCGGCGTGAAGTACTTCATCTTTGCCCAAACCGCTGCGTCGTAGAGCTTCCTGAAAATTCCTGAGAGACGGTTTATAGCTCTGCACCTGTTCTGCGGTGACAATCAGGTCGAATCTTACGCCCAGCTTTTTCTGAGTCCCGGCGAATAGATCATCGTCAATGTTGGAAATAATTCCCAGTTTGTAGCGGCGAGCAAGAGCTTGCAGGCAGGCGACCGTATCAGGGAAGGGCTCCCACAGAGGAACCGACGCAGCAAACTGGCGACTATCGTGAGCTGAGATATCCACACCCAGTTCACGTCCCATCGCCTGCACAGTTTCAGACAGAACGGTCCGGTAACGCTGGTAAGGACCGGCTTCAATCTCAGCCTCTGCATCCCCGTAGACTTCAAGCAGTTTCTCGTCAGAAACAACCTTCCCATTGCGCCAAAAGAGAGACCGGAATGCGGAGAGCATTCCCGTTTCCCAGTCAATCAGCGTGCCATAACAATCGAAAGTGATGAGGCGTACAGACCCAACATCCATAAGACTAAGGATAATTCACCTGCTTGCGATTGTCAGGAGCAGCTCTCAATTGCCGAGGTGAGGACGCACCGAGGCCGGCCGGAGCCCCTTTCAGCGTAGTCTCCTCATTGCAAACCTTTTAACCTGAAATGACCGGAATCGCTTCTTTAGGAAAAGAATC
>DATEJX010000183.1:0-3149 GCA_035277785.1 Candidatus Angelobacter sp.
ATCGGATGGGCCAGCATCGCTGCAGATGCGGCAGGCGCGCTGGTGATGCTGGCGACGGCCGGCTACCTCTACGGATTGGCAAAACACTTTCGCAACAGTGAGCGGCTAGCCATTCATGACCCGCTGTTGAGCACACAAACAACTTCGACTCGGATGCTCTTAGCAGGCGGCTTGATGCTGGTGCTGATGGGATTCCTGCACGGAGCCTATTACGCGGGAGCAGATCTTTATCGGCACGAAGCGGCCGATTATCACTTGCTATCGCAAATGAGTGCGGGCGCGGCAACACAGAACCGCATGCAGGTGGACCGAGCTCTTGGGGAGTACGGCCAGCTTCAGGCCGAGAAGGCAGTCAATATAGCAGCACATGCGCATTTCGCCGAATTTGGCATTCTGGCCATGCTGCTTGGTTTTTTCCAGCCGTACGTAAGTTTGAGAGAAGCATGGAAGCGGCGATGGGCGGCGGTTCTTCTATTTGGATCGGCGCAGCTACCAGTGTGCGTTCTGCTGGAGATCAAGTTCGGATTGCTGGCCGGCGGCCTTGCCGATTTTGGCGGACTGTTGGTGATTTTGGCTGGGTTCGGCATGTGGATAGGTATTTTGCGCTACACAGGCAGCCTTGATGCCGGAACTGTAGGGCGACAATGAGCCGCGCAAAGCGAGTTCTTTTGCTCGGCGGCATTGCTTTGGCTCTGTTAGGCATGACATATGGGTTGTGGTATGCGGTGTTCGCGGAACATCAGGCTCTCGATGGAATTGGCGCGTCACTCGCAAGTGGCTTCAGCGCCGCTGCCAATCGCGATCAGGCGCGGTCGTCTCAGGCGATGGAGCAATATCGAGAAGCCGAGTATCGGTACGATCGCCAGGTGGATGCGCACGGCCACTGGATTGGATTGGCGATGGTGTTGATTGTGCTGGGCATCGGCTTTGACGGAGTGCATTTTTCTGCAAAGCAAAAGCTTGTGCTGGCATGGGTTTTGTTGGCCGGGGCCTTCCTCTTTCCCCTGGGCGTCCTGCTGCAGACTCTGAGCCATGCCTCGGCTCCGCGAGTTCTTGCAATTGTGGGCTCAGCCCTGGTGATTGCGTCGCTGGCGGCAGCAGTGCTTGGTTTCCTTCGCCGGGCCGGCGACTACCTAGAGCGCGGCTCCAATGCAGAGCCAATCTGAAGAATGCGAGAGTCACGAGTTTCTCGCACAAGTTTCCGCAATGCCCGCTCATCGAGTAACCTGTTCAAGTGAACTGGAATCAAATTCAAAAATAAGCATCCGATTATCGGCCGAGGAGTAGAGGCCAACTTGAAAACTAAACAGACGGAAGATCTTCGCAAGCCCATCCTGCAGGGCAAGGGAGAGACGGATTACGAACGCTATCTTCGCACAGACGACCTGCTGTCACTGCAAACGCCCGTGGAGCAGCTGTCCCATGCGGATGAATTGACATTTCAAGTGGTGCATCAATCATCTGAGCTGCTGATGAAGGGCGCCGCATGGGAACTGGAGCGTGCGCGTACGGCGATCGAGAAAGGCGATTTCAGCAACGGAGCCAGGCTGATCCGCCGGGCAAACGCGATGCTGGAGCACCCGATTTCACTTCTGCACATTCTTGAGACCATCACGCCGTATGACTATCACGTCATTCGGGCAGGACTCGGGCATGGCAGCGGCCTGGACTCTCCGGGATTTCTGTCTCTTCTTCATATCGCGCCCCGAATCGGCGACGCCTTCCAGGAGCAGCTTGCGAGCAAGCATCTGACGTACGATGACGTTTATCGGCGGCATGAAGAATTCTTCGGCCTGCATGACGTAGCCGAGCGCATGCTCGATTTTGATGAGCGCATGCAGATGTTCCGCTTCCATCATCTCAAGCTGGCGCAGAGGATCATCGGCGGCGGCGTGGTGGGGACCATGGGGACGCCGGTGGAAGTGCTGCAGCAGCGGATGCAACACCTTGCATACCGGGAGCTATGGGAACTCCGCAACCAGGTCACGGCGAAGATCGGCGCCACGCCCGTGGAGCAAAAAGAGAACCGCTGACGTATGCCGGAATGAAACGTTTTCCTCGGGTCAGCGAATTAGTTCGTTGTGTAATGTACGAAGCAGTTCGACGCTCTGAGTATCCTGGCTCAGCTCCCAGAACATCATGCCACCGAGCTTCTTGTGGCGGACATATTTGGCTTTTTGACGAATGGATTGCACACAGTCGTAGCTCCAGAACACATCCTTGTACCAAACAGTACAGCTCCCTGCCTCTTTCGAATATCGCTTGTCTGCATCTTTGGGAAGCGCGTTGAGATCATGAAAGCTCCCTCCGTTCTGGGCAGGTGAGGCGGCACTTTGATAGAGACCGTGGTTTGTATGTGGCACGCCGGTCCAGCCTTTGCCATAAAAGGGCACACCAAGAATGATCTTCGCCGCTGGTACACCAGCGGCCAGAAAGCCGCGGACGGCAAAATCGCCAAAACGCTGATTCAAAGGCGGCAGAGAAGGATCGTTATGCGCGTGGTAGAGGGCACTGTGAAAATTAGTGACATTCTCAGTGTTCCAATGCAGGTCATAGGCCATGATTGAGATGTAATCAAGATAGCGGCTGATCTGCGGCAGATCGAAATTGCGGTAGTACTCCGGCTCCGCCGGCAAGGCTGCCGTCAGCAGCAGTCCGGGGCGGATCGCATCAAGCTCCCGCCGAAATTCCGCCGCCAACGCGGTGAAGTTCTCCTTGTCCTGAGGCTTGCCCGGCTGCAGGCCTCCATCAACGGGATACTCCCAATCCAGATCAATTCCGTCGAAGACTCCTTGTTCGGTGATTGCATCGGAAAAGTGACCGCGGATGAACAGGTCCACACAGGACCGAACAAACTCCTTTACATGTTCCGGTTCAGCTGCGCTGGAAAAACCTGCAGATCCGCCCCATCCGCCCAGGGAAATTACGATCTTCAGGGAGGGGAAGAGCTGCTTCAATTCTTTTAGCTGATGAAAGGTGCCTCGCAGTTGATCTGGTCCTTCGGGATCATCGCTTCCGTTCACGCTGGTTGCAGCATCGTAGCGATGCTGAAGAGCTATCTCGCTGTTTGCAATCTGACAATGGTCATCAACGACTTTTCCAAACGCATAATCCAGTTGAGTCAAGATGCCTGCAGCTCCGCTGGAGGC
>DATEJX010000184.1:0-7434 GCA_035277785.1 Candidatus Angelobacter sp.
CCTGGAGCGTTCTGTTTCTTGTCGCCGGACTCTTTGTGATTGTCGAAGCCATGAGCCAGGCGGGACTGCTTCAGTTGGGGCTAACGGGAATTGGGTGGATTTTGCCCAAACCGCACGCCGTGGCGGACCTGAGTTCGGCATTCGGTGTGGCGATCATTTCCAATCTGATGAACAATCTTCCTGTGGCATTGGCCAGCGGCGCCGCCTTGCAGCATCTGGGGAATCTTCCCAGCCTAAGCCATGCCGTTCTGTTGGGAGTGGATCTTGGACCCAACCTTTCCGTGACAGGATCATTGGCGACGATCCTATGGCTGATTGCGCTTCGGCGTGAAGGCGTTGAGATCACGGCCACGGAGTTCCTGAAAGCAGGAATCGTGATTATGCCCGTGTCGCTGCTTCTGAGTGTGCTGGTTCAGACCTTCTTGAAGTGAAGGTTTAAGGGTTTAAAACAAACTGGCGGAGGAGTTGCTCGCCAGCTCACGCATGCTTTCAAAGATGCAAGTCCGGGTAGGCGACTCTGGTGCGATTGCCTCAAGCGGAAGGGTCACAGAGAAATGCGGTGAACGGCGCTGAAAAGTAATGCTGAGGAAATCATGGCTGCGTCCCTGGGCCAGAGATCCAATAGCCGACGAAACTTCCTTCTGCCAGTTGGACCGCGTGCTGACCACCAGAGGCGTGGTTCGCTCGAACGTCCATCCGCTGTTGCGCCGGGGTGTTTTTCTGCTGCTGCGCGCAAACCAGCGGAAATTCTGGACGTGCATGGAGAACACTGGGGGCATATCCAGATCGGCCTGGAAGGTAAGGATTTCCGGCTTGGAATTGATCTTGCCCAGCAACCAGTGCAAAGGAAACTCGCAGGGCGACATTTCCACCAGCATGCTGGCGCGGCGAAACATGCCCTGGGCCAGCCGCAAAGGCAATTGGAAGCGTGATGCTGTGACCCAGCGGATGCCGCTTACGCGTCCTTCTCCGGCCAGCGCGGATTCAACCCAGCGCGCAACTTCAGCGGCCCGGCGGCGGCTGTAGCGCACAGCAAACCAGTACCAGACCCCACATCCGACCGCGGCTATGACAAATGAAATCGCCAGCAAAAGCATCCGCAGATAAGATGCTTTTTTCTGCGGTCATAGATGTTCTCCACGATGCTTTTTGCATTTCCATGGTTGCGTTCTAAAACCACGCCGTATTGGCACTCTTGGGGCGGCTTTTGGCACAAAAAGCAGGGCATTTAAGCTGATTTTATCGTTTCTACAGGCCGTGATAGATGCCTCCATCGGCCAGGACTGTCTGGCCGGTGATGTAAGAGGCCCTCTGTGATGCCAGCCAGACGATCGTGTCTGCAATTTCTGCCGGTTCGCCTACTCGCTTAAGCGGGGCGTCTGAGGCCCATTGTTCGTAGATCTTTTCCGGCGATGTGCCTGTAGCCCTCGCCCGGACCCCGGCCAACTCCTTCAGCCGCTCCGTGGCCGTGTACCCGGGGGCTACGTTGTTTACCGTGATCCCATCTTTCCCGAACTCATTGGAGAGGCTCTTTACCAGCCCAACCACCCCGGCACGCACGGCATTGGACATCACCAAAGAGTCCACTGGCTGCTTCACCGTTACTGACGTGATGGTGATGATTCGCCCCCAGCGATGCCGCTGCATATAGGGAATCACGGCACGGGCAAAGTGGATGACGCTCATAAAGTTCATGTCAACGGCTTTGCGCCACTCCTCCGGTGAGACCGATAGAAAGTCTTTGGCCGGAGGGCCGCCTGCATTGGTAACGCACACGTCAATACGCCCGAATTGTTTGGCTACGTTTTCCGTGAACTGCTGCACTGCAGCAGGGTCGGTCACGTCCAACGCTTCGGCATAAACTTCCGCTCCGGTTTCCTTGCGGATCTTATCGGCGGCTTCGCGCAGAGTTGCTTCAGTGCGCGCGCACATAGCTACCTGCGCGCCTTCACGAGCGAATGCCTCTGCGCTTGCGCGGCCGATCCCTTCACTCGATGCGGCGACGATCACGCCGCGTCCTTTCAGTCCTAAGTCCATGCAACTCCTCTAACTGGGCATCTGTCCGATGTAAACCTGCGCCGGTGACCCGGCCTTGATCTTCTGTTCATCAAAACAGGTCTTGATGCGGCGGCGCATCTCGCGGGCCACACCGTACTGCTTTCCCGGTCGTACCTTGGCCGTAACAAGGTAGTCCACTTCCATGCCGCGAACGCGTTCAATGCCGTGTACCTGCGGAGCGGCCACAAGCTCCTGCCTGAAGGCGCTGTCGTTATAAAAAGACTCGGTGACTTCCTTCAACAGGCTGACGATGCGATCAGTATTCTCACTGTAGTCCACGGAGACATGCAGCGTCACCTGCGACCAGTCTCGGGTCATGTTGCTGACAAGCTGGATGGATCCGTTGGGAACGATGTGCAATGTGCCGTCGGCATCCCGCAGGACGGTGCGGCGCATGGTGATCTCTTCCACCGTGCCGGAGACGCCAGACGCCTTTATTGTGTCGCCGACCTCAAACTGGTTTTCCGCCAGGATGAAGAAGCCATTAATCACGTCCTTCACCAGTGTTTGGGCTCCGAATCCAATGGCCAGCCCGGCAATGCCTGCACTGGCCAGCAAGGGAGCGATATTGAAATTGAAAGCGTCCAGCACCTGCATGAAGGCGAAAAATAGGATCAAGAAAACCCCGGCGCTGTGAATTACACCAGCCACAGTCTTCACCTGCTGAGCCCGCACCGGGCCGCGATTGCTGTTCTTTTCGGCAAGAGCAACAACCTTGTTCGTGATGACGCCGAGCAGGCGTACGAAGATAAACGCCAGAACCAGAATGACTACGAGTTTGGGTGCCCGGTCACGCGTCCACTCGACCAGGTAGTTATGCCACTGTTGCCAGATGTTGCCGAAGCGCTCTTCCATGATGTCCCGACCGGATTATAGCCGAGCCGCCTGTTTATAATCCCAAATGAAGACACCCGCGCAGACCATAAGTCATACGCTCATCATTTTGATAGCGCGGAGAGAGAGGCTTGCGTGTTTCGGAAGCTAACATTTCTGACCGGCATCTTAACCATCACTCTTATCGCTGCTCTTATTCCGGCGGCCGCCTGGCAATTCCAGCAGCCGCATTCCCCGTCAGAACAGGAAAAAGATATGCAGTACCGCCAGATGAAAGAGGCCAATAAGAAGCGCCAGGAAGACATCAAGAACGACACCGACAAGCTTTTCCAACTGGCCACCGAACTCAAAGCGGCGGTGGATAAAACCAATGAGAACATGCTCTCGCTCGATGTCGTCCGCAAAGCTGATGAAGTGGAGAAACTGGCCAAACGGGTGAAGGAAAAAATGAAGCAGAGCGTTGGGCCCTCGCCGCATTTGGAACCTGTTCCAACAGGTCCGATTCCGAGGCCGCCAGGGTAGCCCGAAATGCCGAACCTAGCTCCTCATACCTTATAAAATCGTGTGGCACAGCCGCCCTCGGCTATGCGCTGGTTGCCGGGTTGGGGGATGCTTCTTCAATCGATTAAGCCCTTTTATCATTGATGCACTACTTGCGTTTGCTCTGGGCGGCTGTATTGGCGTCGCATCTAGAGATGAACAAGACACTGACAGGAAGACACGCAGGCATCCAGCCGGCGGTCTGCCTCAAATCAGGCACAGCCGAGGGCGGCTGTGCCACACGTTAATTCGTGATCGCTAACACTCTCCTGCCGAACTGAGCTCACAAAAAAGCCCGCTGTCGTCGGCGGGCTTTGAGGTAAGTATGGGTTGCTCTTACGCGGCTTTGGCCTCCGCGGCTTTCTGTGCGCCGATCCGCATGCCGTAGAACGATCGCCATACGAAGTAGACGGCTATGGCAAAGAACACAATTGCCAGCGTCCAGCTGATTTTGGAACCCTGGTCAGCCGTGAGCTTCACAGCCAGCTCGACGGCCAGCAGTCCGAACAGGGTGGTGAACTTGATGATGGGGTTCATGGCGACGGAGGACGTATCCTTGAACGGATCGCCCACCGTATCGCCCACCACTGTGGCGGCGTGCAGGTCTGTGCCCTTCATCTTCAGCTCGGTCTCAACCACTTTCTTGGCATTGTCCCACGCGCCTCCCGCGTTGGCCATGAAGATGGCCTGGTAGAGACCGAAGATGGCAATTGAGATCAGGTAGCCGATAAAGAAATACGGCTCCACAAACGCAAAAGCCAGCGTGGCAAAAAAGACCGTCAGGAAGATGTTGAACATCCCTTTCTGTGCGTACTGGGTGCAGATTTCCACCACTTTCTTGGAGTCGGTGACGGATGCCTTTTCCACGCCCTCAAGCTTGATGTTGCGCTTGATGAACTCAACCGCCCGGTAGGCGCCGGTGGTGACAGCCTGGGTGGAAGCGCCGGTGAACCAGTAGATGATAGAGCCGCCGGTAATCAGACCGAGGACGAACGGCGCGTGCAGGAGCGAGAGGTTCACGGTGTTGCGCGTGAGCCCTTCCGTGAGCGCCATAATGATGGAGAAGATCATGGTGGTCGCGCCGACAACTGCAGTACCGATCAGCACCGGTTTGGCTGTTGCTTTGAAGGTGTTGCCTGCGCCGTCATTTTCTTCCAGCATCTGCTTGGCGCGTTCAAAGTTCACGTTAAAGCCAAAGTCTTTCTTGATCTCCGCTTCCACGTTGGGCACCTGCTCAATCAGCGACAGCTCATAGACCGATTGAGCATTGTCCGTAACCGGACCATAAGAATCCACAGCGATAGTGACCGGTCCCATGCCCAGGAACCCGAAAGCCACCAGACCAAACGCAAACACGGCTGGCGCGAGCATGAGTTGGAGATTGGGGTTGGTTGCAAGAGGCGCGCTCAATCCGAGGGTGCTGAAGTAGAACCCGCTGGCCATCAGCACCACCATCACCAATCCCAGCCAGAAGCCGGAGAAGTTGCCGGCCACCAGGCCGGAAAGAATGTTGAGCGAGGGGCCGCCTTCTTCTGATGAGGTTACGATCTCCGCCACGTGCCGTGAATCGACAGAAGTGAATACCTTGACCAGCTCGGGAATGATGGCTCCAGCCAGCGTTCCACAGGAAATGATGGCGGAGAGCTTCCACCACAGCGTAGGGTCGCCGTTCAGGTCAGGAATAATCAGCTTGGAGACCACGAAGGTGAAAATGACGGAAATGATTGAGGTGAGCCAAACCAGAGACGTGAGGGGCGCTTCAAAGTTCATCTCGTCAGCATTGCTGTAGCGTGCTTTGGCAAAGCCTTCATTGATGAAATAAGAACCCGCGGCAGCCACCAGCATCATGACACGCATGACGAAGATCCAGACCAGAAGCTGAATCTGGATTGTGATCGAGGGCACGCCGAGCACGATGAAAGCGATCAAAGCCACGCCAGTGACGCCGTAAGTTTCAAAACCGTCGGCGCTGGGGCCAACCGAGTCGCCTGCGTTATCGCCCGTGCAGTCGGCAATCACGCCAGGGTTGCGTGCGTCGTCTTCCTTGATCTTGAAGACGATCTTCATCAGGTCAGAGCCGATATCGGCAATTTTGGTGAAGATGCCGCCTGCAATTCGGAGGGCGGCCGCGCCGAGGGATTCGCCAATGGCGAACCCGACAAAGCAGGAGCCGGCGTAATCGCGCGGGATGAAGAGAAGGATGCAAAGCATGATCAGCAATTCAACGCTGATCAGCATCATTCCGATGCTCATGCCGGCCTTGAGCGGAATGGCATAGATGGAGAACGGCTTGCCCCTGAGTCCGGCGAAGGCGGTGCGGGAGTTGGCAAACGTGTTTACGCGAATGCCGAACCACGCCACTCCGTAACTCCCGGCGATGCCGATCAGGCTGAACAGGAGAATGATGATGACCTTGACGGCGGAGAATTTCAGCAGCAGTCCGAAATACAGCAGAATGACAACCGCAATGAAGGCTTCCAGCACCAGCAGGAATTTGCCCTGCGTGAACAGGTAAGTCTTGCAGGTTTCATAGATGAGCTCGGAAATTTCCCGCATGGAGCGGTGCACCGGCAGGTTCTTGAGCTGGGTGTAGATCATCAGGCCGAAGAGACCGCCAAATGCGCAGAAAAGCAAACCAATGGAAAGCAGCTTACTGCCATTGATGCTGTTGTTGAAGAACGAAACCTGTGACATGTCCGGCATGGGCAGGTTGGCTTCGCCTCCAGCTTCATGGGAAGGCGCTTCTCCTGGTGGATTTGCCACCTGATGCTGCGCCATGGCGCCGGGTTCGGGGTTAGCGACTGAGCCGGGCTGCTGCGCCGGAGTTGTTGCCGGTTGCGCCTGCTGCGCGATTGCGGGAAGCGCAAAGACCATGAACGCAATCATGGCCAGCACTAAAATCCGGCGCGCGGACATTGCACGCTCCATCGGGCCAGATGGGAGCCAGCTGTGCATAGATATTCCTCCAAGAAGGTTCAAAAAGTTGGGGGTTTTAAATACAAACGCCTTATCTGGCAATTCCAGAAACGCGCTTCCACATCAAGAACCGTGGTTTGAGGTTTGGCCGCGTCGGAAATTTACCGGCGTGAGTAGCAGGCATAAGCACACCTCCTCCCACTCCAGTAAAACTTGTTTTTATAACATTTCCAGCGGAGGCAGGTCAATGCAGACGACACACTCGCGCGTCTGTATCCCTCGGGAAACACACGCAGTTCCTAATGTACGAAGGGACGTTCGCGTTTACAGGGAACGACAAGGTCTGGAAGCAAGGTGATTCGCACGTGCGAACGGTCGCTGGCGTGGGCGTATTCTGGGCTTCTATTCTTCAGTTGAAAACTCAGTGCAGAAGACGCATTGGGTGGCGCGGCCGTCTTGGATCTTCGCGTCCAGGACTTCCAGCGAATGGTGTACCCCTAATTGCATCAGGTGTTGTTCAATGGCCGGAGATTCCTGATTTGAAACTACGGGTTTTTGAGAGTACCTGGTCTTGTTGCTCTTTCGGGGCGCCATTCGTCGCTCTCCCTCCTGAGGGCTGCTACATCTTGCCTCGACTTTTGAACAGGCTGCCGGGGGCGGCTCTGCCACAACCGTTTTTTGAGTGGCAAGGTTTTCCGAATGCCACTTATGGAAATTGAAGTTACCGAACCAGCGCAATCAGAGGCTGTGCGAGCATCGCCTGGACAAATGTTCCGCCGACCAGAAGCGCTGTAAAAACCGCAACGGCATATACACCGATGCGACGGTATTTCAGCGCCGGCTGTGGTGTCATCTGCCAGAGCAGATACGCGAAAAGCGGCACAATCTGAATGGCGTGGATGGCAATGAAGTGCGCGATGCGCAAATCGCCTGCAATCGTGCTCCAGTTAAGGAAGGGAAGTCCCGGGCCTCCATCCGCTGTTCCCACCGTATGCGATCCGCGAGCCAGCATGTAGCCGCCCACAGCGTTGCCGGCCAGGAAAATCAATATGCTCAGCCGAATGGCCAGAACCATAGCGCCGTCAG
>DATEJX010000185.1:0-6320 GCA_035277785.1 Candidatus Angelobacter sp.
TCCAGCTTTACATTTTGAGTCGCGGAACTGATGACGGAACTCTGTGCTCCAGCGGTGGAGACAGAGTTCAATGTAAGTCCCTGAAGTCCTATAACACCGCGACTGGTAGTCATCAAGGCGCCCTCAGCATTCAGTCCACCCGCTGCCGTTCCTGCCGCTCCGTTTACGGTGGAGTTGACGCTTCCAACTGCCCCGCCGCCAACGTTGCTCACCGAACTGGTCGCGCCACCCAGTGTGGACGAGGCTCCGCGAGTCACGCCGCCGACCAATCCACCAGCGCCCGCAGCCGGAGCGCCTCCGCCCATTGGAGCTGAAAGACTGCCAGCCTCATCTGCGCCAGCCAGCGCCGTAGCCCTTGCAGGCGGCCCAAGTGCCTGAATCACAGCGTTGATGGAGGCTTCTTCTCCGCCTTTGAGCTGTGCTTGATCGAAGACAATCCCAAGCTTTGATTCAGCCTGGCCTTTGCCTCGCGCCTGGGCCTCAGTCACATGGCCTACCAGCTTTGATCCTTTGTGCAGCACCACGTGCCCGTTTGATTTCACGTCCTGAGTAAGCTTGGCGCTTACCGGATCGCCCGGCTTGGCTTTCTTCGCATCCACTGGCTTCGTCAACTCTGCCTGTAGAGTGGCGCCGCTGGCCAGCGCGGCGGACAAGCTGCCCTGATCAGCTGAGTTGCCATTGCCACCGCGGTCTTTTGCATGAGATTCGTGCTTTTCGGGCCTGGCTTCATGCTGTTCCTTGACTTGAGCAGAACCTGCGGCACTGGTACTTGCTGACGCACCGCCTGCCGTTGTCTGCTGGCTTGTGTTCACGTTCGTCCCGGCTTGTCCATTCGCAACGGACGCATTGCCGGAAGCGGAACCTGTGGCCGTGGTTTGTGTATATGCCGGCGCAGCAAGCACAGCCAATGCCAGCAAGATTGTCGCTAAGGCTTTCATCTCTTTATAGATTCTCCTGTCATAATTTGCTCAAATGCAGAGACTCTGGATTTGGATGCCTGTTTTGGCGTTTGCGTCTATTCCAAACGTGTTGGGCCTTACGGTATTGAGCCGCAATGGCGCGCTCGACGCTTGGCCGCAGGCCGCATCTAAACCAGTGTTGTTGCTGCCCGGGAATGCCCAACTGGTGTAATCTCTCAGAAAGGGGAAGAGCTTGAGTACACAGGAAAAGGTCCTCATCGTGGAGGACGAAGAGAATGAGCGTACCGGCCTGGCTGAGCTGATCTCCGCCTGGGGTTACCGGACTGAAACAGCCAAAGACGGGCTGGACGGCCTGGAAAAAGCAGCCACGTGGTTTCCCGGCATCGTGGTAACGGATTTCAAAATGCCACGCATGGATGGCATGGAACTCCTTCAGCGTCTGTCTGAACAGGCGCAGCCGGTTGCCGTGGTTTTGCTGACCGCGCAGGGGAGCATCGATGTCGCCGTCGATGCCATGAAATCGGGTGCCTATGACTTCATTCAGAAACCAGTAGACCCCACGCGGCTGCGCCAGATCCTGCAAAACGCCGCCCGCCAGCGAGGTACATCGCTCGAATTGGAAGCCACCCGCCGCAAGCTACGTGACAGCGGTCTTTTCGGCCACATGGTCGGCGGGTCCAAATCCATGCAGGAAATATTTCATTTGGTAGAAATGGTGGCCCCCAGTACAGCGTCGGTGCTGATTACCGGTGAGAGCGGCACGGGCAAAGAGATGGTGGCGCGGACCATCCATGAAATGAGCCCGCGGAAGAGCAAGCCGTTCGTGGCCATTAATTGTTCGGCCATTCCGGAGACCCTGATTGAAAGTGAGATCTTCGGTCACGAAAAAGGAGCGTTCACCGGTGCTCTTGAGCGTCGCGCCGGCTGTTTTGAACTGGCGGAAGAAGGCACGCTGCTGCTGGATGAAATCGGCGAAATGCCTGCTCCCACGCAGGCCAAGCTGCTCCGCGTTCTTGAAGATCGCAAGCTGCGGCGTCTGGGAAGTAAGGTGGAAACGCCAGTGGACGTCCGGGTGCTGGCAGCAACCAACAAAGTTCCGGAAGAGGCGGTGGCCCGCGGTGAACTGCGCGGAGACCTTTATTACCGCTTAAATGTATTCAACATTCATCTTCCTCCATTGCGCGAGCACAAAGAAGACCTGCCCCAACTGGTTGATGCTCTTCTGCGCGACATGAATGAGAAACACGGCCGGAACGTTGGTGCAGTGAATGACAGCGTTCTGCAGGCGTTCCACAGCCATAACTGGCCCGGCAATGTGCGCGAACTACGGAACACGCTGGAGCGTGCCGTGATCGTCTGTGAAGGCGGGCTGATTGAGCCGCGCCATCTGCCACCCAATTTCGGCAGCGGAGGACTTAAAGTTACTGCTACAGATGGGGCCGGAATCCGGTTGGAAGTGGGCACCACTGTGGAACAGGCGGAAAAGATGCTCATTCTCAAGACCCTTGCCGCCACCAATAACAACAAGACCCGGGCCGCGGAAATTCTGGGAATCAGCCTGAAAACATTGCACAATAAGCTAAAGGAGTACGGGACCGCTTCCGGAATCGCCAACGAAGCGGCCAGCTAGTATCACTCGTTCGATGCCTGCGCTGCGCCTGAAAACCAAACTCGTGATCTCAATCACGTTCATGGTGGTAGTCATAGTGGCTACTCTTGCCACGTTCTACTTGTATGAGGTAGTGCACACGCGCGTGCAGGAAACCAGCAAGGACGCTCAGGCCATAGCTGAGATGACTGAGGCTGCCGCGAGCGGCGCTCTGCAGGTTGATCTTGCCGACACCAATATCAATTTGAACGATCCCAAGCAGGTCAACGATAAACTCAAAGACCTTCTTGAGACCGACTCCGCCGTCAATTCACTGCTTGAATCCTGGATCGGCACCAACGCCATCATTTCGGACATCGCGATTACTGATACCGAAGGCCTGGTGCTTTCGCACTCTGACCAGTCATTTCTGGGCAAAACCATTGAGAGACGAGAAAATTTTTCTAATCTTGTGAATGCAGGCGTCTGGCGGCAGGTGAAGTTGATCTTCGGTCCCTACCGCGTGTACGAGTACCGCTCCGGAATCTCGCGCCAGGACGGCACTCCTTTCGGTGAAGTGCGCGTCGGCATACCGACTATTTTTTTGCGGAATGACATCCGCACCAGCGTCCGGAAGGCAGCCGTTTTCTCGGGTGCTGCAATTTTGTTTTCCTTGCTGATTGCAGCGGTGGTTTCGACGGTAGCCTTGCGTCCACTCACAGCCATCAGTCGCCGCCTGGATCTGCTGGCGTCAGGGCAGGCTGAGCCGAAAGAGACCGGCCTTAAGCGCTCAGACGAATACGGAGTGGTATCGCACAAGATAGAACGGCTGGGCCGGCAAGTGCGCGACGTGAAGGAAGTTTTCTCCGCATTGAAAGAAAACCTTGACCAGATCATGGCCAACCTGCAGGACGGCCTGATGCTGTTCACCAGCGATTTCCACGCCGTGCTGGTGAGCGCCTCCGCGGAGCGGTTCATCGGCAAGCCCAGAGGAGCCATGCTTGGCTGCACTCCCACAGAAATTTTTTCTGATGGCACGCCGCTTGGCAGTGCAATCCTTCAGGCGTTTCGCAGCCATGAACCTTTGGCTGGAGAAGAGATTGAGACCGAAAACGGCCATCGCATTCAGGTAGCGCTTGATTTCATTGAAGAGCACGGAGAGCGCATTGGCGCGTTGCTCACGCTCCGCGATGCCGAGTCCGTGCACCGTATTGAAGACGAAATTGAACTTTCACGCCGGCTTGCCGCCATTGGCCGCCTCACTTCCGGAGTGGCGCATGAGGTAAAGAACCCAATCAACGCCATCGTTGTACATCTGGAAGTCATGCGCCAGAAACTCAAGGAAATTGATCCGGATACGCGGCGTCACATAGACGTCATCGGCAGTGAGATCCAGCGCCTGGACCGGGTGGTGCAGACATTGGTTGACTTCACTCGTCCCGTGGAACTGCGACTGGTGGAAATGGACCTGCGAAAGCTGGTGGACGATGTCGTCATTTTGGCTTCGCCCGCTGCGGAGCAGAATCAGGTGCACATCGAGCGCCAGGCCGGACAGGACGCCCTTCCCACGCGCATTGACATAGACCTGGTGAAGCAGGCAGTCCTCAATATTGTCATCAACGGAGTGCAGGCGATGCCTGAGGGCGGCACAATGCAGCTTGGGCTTCGCCGCGAAGCAGAAAATGCCCTGCTCACCATTCGCGACCAGGGTCAGGGCATTCCGGAAGACATTCGCGACAAGGTGTTCAATCTTTATTTCACAACCAAAAAAGGTGGAAGTGGAATTGGGCTGGCGATGGCTTACAGAGTGGTGCAACTGCATCACGGCTCGCTGGAGTTCGATTCAGTGGCCGGAAGCGGGACAACTTTCTACTTGCGCTTTCCGTTGATTGAAACTACAACAAGTGGAGAACAATCAGTAACAGCTCCAGAGGACTCGGTCAGCAAAGCATGACGCCACTTCAACGTTTACCGGTCCTGCTCCTGCTGCTTTCCGCTTTGACGGTGATTTCCGGATGCGCCCGGAAAAAACCTGTTGTTGTGGTTGTCCCCAGGGAGCAGCCCCCAATTACTGCGCCCACTCCTGCGCCAACTCCGGAAGCAAAGACGGAAGAACAGAAGCCAGAGACAACAGCCCAGGCTCCTGAGCAAACTGAAAACCAGGAAACAGCCAAAACTTCTTCCGAAGGGCCGGAGAAAAAATCGCATCATCACCAGCGCGGGGCCATCAAGAAGCCATCGCCCGTGGTAAAGGCGGAAAATACCCCGCCTGAGACCAGGCCGCCGGAACCGCGCTCCACGCCGGCGCCTATTTCGCCCTCAATCTCACCAACGGATGCGCAACGGGATCAGTACAACACGGAGCAGCTGTTGCAGACCACTGAGAACGCGCTGAACAACCTCAAGCGCCAACTTTCTAAAGAAGAAGAGGCTATGGTGGCCCAGGCGCGGAGCTACATCAACCAGAGCCGGCAAGCGAGCAAGGACAATGATCCTGCGCGAGCTCGTACCCTGGCGCAGAAGGCCAACCTGCTCTCCAATGAGCTTGTGAGACGCTGATCCTCTTTTCTCAGGCTTCAAACACGTATTTTTCTTCTTTGCGGAAGGGCATGCGAAGGGAGAAACTGCGCCTGTCTTTCAATCCTTTGGCGCTCAGGAAGTCAAGCACGTTGAGATTGTGGTTCAGGTGCATGGGATGAGCCTTGGTGGATCCAGCCGGCACATCAAACACAAAGACCCCGTTGGGCGCCAGCAGCGAAGAAAGAAAAGTAAGTTCTCCCGGCAGGTCGGGCAGGTGCTCCAGCACATCGAATGAAAAGATTGTGTCGAATCCGCGTTGCTGGGTCGCCGCTCGCAGATCATCTTTCGTTCGGGCAAAGTTCATCGTCAATCCATGTTGCTGGGCGCGAGTTCGCGCAAACCTCATGGTCACGCCTTCGACATCAAAGTAAGTCACTGGATGGCCGCGGCGCGCAAGCTCAAGAAGAATTTCAGCGTTTCCGGCGCCGTAATCAAGGCACGATCCGCGGGCGAATCGGATGACCTTCAGATTGGACTTGATGCGCTTGTACTCGAGATTGTAGGCGGAGATGGCAAAAAGGTAGAGCTCTGAGTTCTGCCGGTACCACTCCGCCATGCGCTCCCGATCGTCGTGCGGGATCGCCGCCTGCTCCCAGTTTTTCGCCAATTGCTGATTGCTGGTCTCCCAAAGTTCACGGATGCGTTTGGACGTGTAGCCGGTGAAGTCAAGCAGTTCGTGCATTGCCGCAGCAATGTTCTGGTCGTTCTGCTTTTCGGCCTGCTTCATCAACACAAAACTAATTGCAGCACTGACGACCAGCAGGGCTGCACATGCAAGCAAGAGTTTGAGATCGTTGCGATGCATGCGCCAGGAAAACACAATTACCACCAGGCCCAAGAGGCAGACTCGTCTAAGGGACGCCAGTTGAGGCTCGCCTGTAACGATCGCCAGATGGGCAGCAGCCGCCAGCAATAAAGAGCCCAGTATGAGACTGAGTTCGCCCGTCAAAAACAAACTCCCGAACAGGACAAGGTCGGTCGCCCAGAACCATGCTGAATATTGGCGCAACTGTGCGAATCTCTTGATACAGTAATTGCAGATGGCCAGCCATGCTGCGGCGGCAACCACTAGAAATCGTGTCTGATTCGTAGAACTCAGCAACAATCCCAGGACGAGAACGGCCGCGACGATTCTCCAGCGAACCTTCACCTGCCAGCGCTGCTTCTTGTCCGGGACAACGGTCAGATGGAGATAGTCAGATGTGTAGTAGAGAGAACCGGCCAGGGTGAGA
>DATEJX010000186.1:0-4718 GCA_035277785.1 Candidatus Angelobacter sp.
GCCTCTGCCCTTTCGGTTCTGACCGATGAACAATATTTTCAGGGCTCGCTCGCAAACCTGATCGAGGCCTCAGCCGCTACTGATCTTCCCTGCCTGCGCAAGGATTTTGTCGTGGACGAATTTCAGCTACTCGAATCCCGCGCCCACCACGCTGACGCCATTCTTCTCATCCTGGCGGCGCTCGATGACAAGATGTTTCGTACTCTCCTTGATCGTGCTGAATCCATGGACCTGGATGTGCTGTGCGAAGTCCACGATCACGACGAATTGCGGCGAGCGCTCGAAGGCGGCGCTGACGTAATCGGCGTGAACAGCCGCGACTTGAAAACGTTTCACGTGAGCCTGGATACGGCAATTGATCTGGCGGAAAGCATTCCCAGTCACGTTTTGAAGATTGCGGAAAGTGGCATTGAAAAAGGGGATGACGTCCGCGAATTGCACGCTGCCGGGTATCAGGCGTTTCTGGTTGGTGAGACCCTCATGCGCGCTGACGATCCGGGCAAGAAGTTGCAACAGCTGTTGCAGGACGCGGGCTGGTATTCTCCCTCGCAATCCTCGTCGCCGAACTGGCGTGGCACCGTACAGTAAAGCCGGCGAATTCACTCACTCAACTATGCGGACCTGGATCAAATTTTGTGGCACTACTTCCCTCGTTGACGCTCTGGCCTCGGCCGAGGCAGGCGCAGACGCGCTGGGATTCATCTTCGCTCCAAGCAAGCGCCAGATCGCTCCGCAGTTGGCTGGCGAAATCATCAGCCAGTTGCCTGCCGAGATCGAACGCATCGGAATCTTCATGGATGAAAATTTGGATACGATTCGGCGGATCGCTGAGGATACAGGCTTGACTGGAGTTCAGCTTCATGGCGGTGAGACCACAGAATTCGTCGCGCAGCTCAAGGCGGAGCCCGTGGCCGAACGCCGGTTCCGGGTGATAAAGACGGTGATCATGAACGGCGATTTCCATTTGCAACTGGAGAAATTCGTTACTGCCTCTCCGTCTGCAGATGCGATTCTCTTGGATTCAGGCGCTGGGAGTGGGCAAACATTTGAGTGGCGTGGTGTGCGTTCATTTCTCACTGGAACGGAAATGAAGTTCATTGTTGCCGGTGGACTGAACCCGGAGAATGTCAGCGGGGCCATGCGCATGTTTCATCCGTATGGCGTGGATGTGGTTTCCGGCGTGGAAAGCCTGCCGGGTAAAAAAGATCCTGAGAAGTTAAAAGCATTTGTTGAAGCAGTACGAAATGCGGAGAAAGAAGCATGGGCAGCGCAGCACTGAAAACCAAACCTGTACCGGGACGTTTTGGCGTCTATGGCGGCCGCTATGTTCCCGAGACCCTGATGGCGGCTCTGGAAGAGCTGGAGCGCGAATATGAGAAAGCTCGCAAGGACAAGAAATTTCGCGCTGAGTTTGAGCGGCTCCTGAAAGAATATGCCGGGCGTCCGACATCTCTGTTCCATGCACGCCGCCTCAGCCAAAAACTTGGTGGGGCGAAGATTTATCTGAAGCGTGAAGACTTGCTGCACACAGGAGCGCACAAGATCAACAACTGCATCGGCCAGGCGCTGCTGGCGCAGCGCATGGGCAAGCAACGCATCATCGCAGAAACCGGAGCGGGCCAGCACGGCGTGGCCACAGCAACGGTTTGTGCGCTGTTCGGCTTCGATTGTGTGGTGTACATGGGCGTGGAAGATATGCGCCGTCAGGAGTTGAACGTCTTCCGCATGCGCCTGCTGGGAGCTGAGGTCCGCGGAGTGGAGTCAGGCTCCAAGACTCTGAAGGACGCCATCAATGAAGCCATGCGCGATTGGGTGACGAACGTGCGTAATACGCACTATCTGTTAGGTAGCGTTCTGGGCGCGCATCCTTACCCCACCATGGTGCGCGACTTTCATTCTGTGATTGGACGCGAAGCACGCGCGCAGATCCTGAAAGCGAAAGGCAAGCTGCCCACGGCCATTATCGCCTGCGTCGGCGGCGGATCAAACGCGATAGGAATCTTTCACGAGTTCATCAAAGACAAACGCGTTAAATTGATCGGCGTGGAAGCTGGTGGCCGCGGCGATCAACTGGGCGAGCATGCAGCCCGCTTCCGAGGCGGCATGCCCGGCGTGCTGCAGGGAACTTTTTCTTACGTACTGCAGGACGCCGCCGGACAGATTGCAACCACGCATTCAGTATCGGCCGGCCTTGATTATCCGTCGATCGGTCCGGAGCACGCTGCGCTGGCAGACCAGGGCCGCGCAGAGTACGTTTCTGCATCGGATGCCGAAGCGCTTGAGGCGTGCACCGTGCTATCGCGAACGGAAGGAATTATTCCCGCACTGGAATCGGCGCACGCTGTGGCCGAGTGCATCAAGCGGGCGCCAAAGATGAAAAAATCGGAGATCCTGGTCGTAAATATTTCCGGCCGCGGAGATAAGGACATAGGGATTCTCCGGGAAAACCTGCAGCTAGGGTGATGGATACATAGATTCGCACCACGGAGACACGGAGGCACGGAGAAAGACAATTCAATGAAGCCCAACAAAAAATTGAAAAGCCGGCTGACATTCGCGAACAAGCCTGGTCTTGTTGCCTACGTGACCTGTGGCGACCCTGACATCGCGACTACTCAGCAGATTGTTTTGGCGGCGATCCGGGCCGGGGCGGACGTGATCGAACTCGGTGTCCCGTTCAGTGATCCCGTGGCTGATGGGCCGGTAATTCAGAGGGCCAGCGAGCGCGCGTTGAAGAATGGAACATCGTTACAAGACGTGCTGCATCTGGCCGCTCAGGTGCGTCAGGAGTCTGATGCCGGGCTGGTGATATTCACCTATCTCAATCCGGTGCTGAGGTTTGGACTGCAACGCTTTTGTGATGAAGCCATTAAAGCGGGAGTGGACGGTGTGCTGATCACTGACCTTACAGTGGAAGAGGCAGACGAGTATCGGCGGGCCACAAGCGCCTGCGGGTTGAGCACAATCTTCCTGGCAGCGCCTACCAGTCCTGACCAGCGCCTCAAAAAAATCTCGCAGGCCTCGCAGGGGTTTGTCTACGCCATCTCACGCACCGGCGTCACAGGAACGCGCGACCACCTCGAAAGCGACGCTGCAAGTCTGGTGAAGCGGATTCGCAAATTCACCACGCTCCCTGTGGCCGTGGGCTTTGGGATTTCTAATCGTGAACAGTTTTCCCATGTTGGCTCCTTCGCCGATGCGGCTGCGGTGGGAAGCGCAATTGTGCAAGCTGTTGAACAGAATCCAGGGCGCGAAGCTCAGGCGGTTGCCGAACTAATCCATAAGTTAAAAGGTACGTCTGCTACCGGTGCAGCCGATTCGGCCACTGTTCATAGCTAATTTAATTAAGCCACAACATCTCTCTCTTAATTTCATTAAGTTTGACAGGCTGATTTACACTGTTATGTTAGATCGAGCCGAAAACATGACCATAGCGGATTGGCGCCGAAAAATCGATGAACTGGACCTTCGTCTGGTGGAAATCCTGAATGAACGGGCCCGCGCGGCACAGGAAATTGGGAAGCTGAAGCGCAACACCAACATGCCCATCTACGAGCCGGACCGTGAAAAGATTATTTTTGAGAACGTCCGCAAGGCCAACAGTGGGCCTCTTCCGGACGGCGAGCTGCGCCAGGTTTTCGAACGCATTATTGACGTGATGCGAAACATTCAGAAGGTGCAGATTGTACCGGAAGAGAAAGTCGCCGGCGGGAAAACAGAGTTTGATGTCGAAGTGAACGATTGAAAACCATCTGGTGATCGGGTGATCCGTTGATCGGGTGATCTGAACACAAAGAAGTTTGTAGATCACTTGAGAGAACAGGATCAGCATATAAAACCATGATAGTAGCCATGCAGGAAGCAGCAACAGAAGAACAGGTGCAAAAAGTCATTGAACGCCTGATCGATATGGGATTTGAGGTCCATCGCTCAACGGGCGCGCGGCAGACAGTTCTGGGCGCTGTGGGCGCGCGGCGTGAATTTGATATCCGCGATGTCGAAGTGCTTCCTGGCGTCGGCGAAGTTCACCGCATCAGTTCGCCTTACAAGCTGGTGGCAAAAACCTTTCGTCCCGAAGGCACGGTAGTGCGGTTCCCAAATGGTGTAGCTGTGGGCTCAGACCAGGTCATCATCATGGCGGGGCCGTGCTCGGTGGAGTCGCGAGAGCAGCTTTTTGCTGTGGCTGAGACGGTATCGCGCTCAGGCGCGAAGTTCCTGCGTGGAGGCGCATTCAAACCCCGGACTTCACCGTACAGCTTCCAGGGCCTGGGAGAAGAAGCGCTCAAGCTGCTGCGGGAAGCTGGGGATAAGTTCGGCATGCTGGTGGTGACGGAAGTCATGGAGATCTCGCAGATCCCGATCATGCTGCCTTATGTTGACCTTCTGCAGGTGGGCGCGCGCAACATGCAAAACTTTAACCTGCTGCGCGAACTTGGCAAGGTGCGCAAGCCTGTGCTGTTGAAGCGTGGCATCGCCGCAACCATTGAGGAACTGCTTCTTTCCGCTGAATACCTGCTGGCTGGAGGCAACTACGATGTGATTGTCTGCGAGCGCGGCATTCGTACCTTTGAAACTTACACGCGCAACACGCTCGATATCTCCGCAATTCCCATCGTAAAGAAGCTTTCGCACCTGCCAATTCTCGCCGATCCTTCCCATGGCACCGGCCGTCGTGACAAAGTGGCGCCTATGGGACGCGCCGCCATCGCCGCCGGCGC
>DATEJX010000187.1:0-3049 GCA_035277785.1 Candidatus Angelobacter sp.
GCCGGGAAGTTGCCGGCCAAGCAACCTCAGAATCGTGAATCGATCAGGGGAGGGCATATTTACGTTGCGCCTCCCGATCATCACCTGATCATAGAAGACGGCAAGATGGTATTGAGCCGTGGTCCCAAGGAAAATCGTCACCGGCCTTCAGTGGACCCGCTTTTTCGCAGCGCCGCAAGGGCCTACGGGCGGCAGGTGATCGGGATCATTTTGACAGGGTCTCTTGACGATGGTGTCACCGGACTGGCAGCCATAAAAAAGGCCGGCGGGCTGGCCATTGTGCAGGATCCGGAAGATGCGTTCTGTGCGGAGATGCCACGGAGCGCCGTGGAGCATGTGAAAGTGGACCATGTGACGACATTGGCGCAAATTCCGGCTTTGCTGGCTGAACTGGTTCCGCAATACGTGACCAGCGGCAACGGCGCGGGAAAGAAAGCCCAGATCACCAAGGAGATCAAATTAGCGGAGGCAGACATGGCCGCAATTGAAGATGACGGCAGGCCCGGAACTCCATCACAATTCGCCTGCCCGGATTGTGGCGGTGTGCTCTGGGAAGTTGAAGATGAGAGCATGTTGCGTTTCCGCTGCCGCGTTGGGCATGCTTTTACGGCGCCAAGCCTGGATGCACAGCAGACGGAAGCAGTGGAAGGCGCGCTCTGGGCGGCCATCCGCGCCCTGGAGGAGAGCGCTTCCCTGGCGCGGACGATGGCCAGCAAGGCCGGCAAAAGCAAGGCCGGGAAATTGGCCAGGCGTTTTGAGGAGAGTGCCCACGACAAGATGGAGCAGGCTTCTCTGCTGCGGAACCTGATCGTAGAGAGCAACAAGGAAGTTCTGGCCGATTAGCCATCGCAAGCCCCGGCGTGGCAAGGCTCCTGTTCACCACCCCTGACATCGTAAATACCTGCTTCACAGGCGTCGATTCCATATATCCTTAATATGCTTAGCAACATGCTTAGCCAGGCACAATGCCCCGAAAAAAGAGATCGGCGGTGCAGATCCCCGATTACTCCAGGCGGCGCTATGATGTCGTCGCCATGGGTTCATCGGCGGGCGGCCTCAATGCCCTGAACCATGTTCTGCGCTCACTACCCAAAAGTTTTCCCAGCAGCATTGTGGTGGTGCAGCATCTTTCTCCGGAGCACAAAAGCTGGATTGCCGACCTCCTGGGGCGTAACACACAAATGAAAGTGAAGCAGGCCGAGCATGGCGAGATCATGCTGCTCGGCACCGTCTACATCGCGCCTCCTGATGAGCACCTGCTGGTTGGCCCGGGAAAAATCCAGCTTGCGCATTCACAGCTGGTGCACTTCTCCCGGCCGTCGATTGATTTGCTGTTTGAGTCGGTTGCCGGCACCTACGGTTCGCGGTCCGTTGGGGTGGTGTTAAGCGGCTCGGGCAGGGACGGCGCAACCGGGATTCGCGCCATCAAGGAAGCCGGGGGCATCACCATTGCCCAAAACCCGGAGACGGCGGAGTTTCGTCCCATGCCGCAGGCTGCCGCGGATACGGGTTGCATTGACTTCATTGTGCCACTGGAGAAAATAGGAAATACGCTGATCGAACTTTGCGTTAAATGATGACCAATGGCGGAACAGATAACCCTCCTCGATCTGGTAGGCGTCCTGGCAGAAGAGCGCGGCGTTGATCTGCGCGGCTACAAACACACAACCCTGGGGCGTCGCGTCCAGAGGCGAATGCAGCAGCTCAGCATCGGCTCCTATCAGGACTATATCGAGTATGTCCGCCAGCATGAGGGCGAAACCAGCGAGCTGCTGAACACCGTCCTGATCAACGTTACCCGCTTCTTTCGCGACACGCACGCCTGGGACACGCTGCAGGAGGAGGTGCTGCCGGGTTTATTCCGCCACCGGCCTATTGGTACACCATTTCGCGTCTGGTGCGCGGGGTGCTCAACCGGTGAAGAGGCTTATTCCGCTGCCATCATGCTGTGCGAATTCCTGGGACCACGCATCAAGAATTGCGAAATCAAGATTTATGGCACTGACCATGACGAGGAGGCGCTGACGATTGCCCGCCGCGCCGAATACAGTCCCGAACATGTGCGCGGCATGCGGCCGGAAATCCTGGAAAAGTACTTCACCGGTGATACCAGGTTGCGCGTGAGGCGGGAAGTGCGCCGGATGGTGATTTTTGGCCGCAGCAACCTGCTGACCGATGCTCCCATCTCGCACGTGGACCTGCTGGTGTGCCGCAATGTGCTTATCTATTTTGACACCACGGCGCAGGAGCACATCATGCGCCACCTTCGTTATGCACTGAACGAAGGCGGCGTGTTATTTTTAGGGAAAGCCGAATCACAGTTGAAACGAAACTCTGATTTTATTCCGATCAGCCCCAGATGGAGGATTTTTCAACGGCGTTCATCCAAGTCATCTATCCAATGGCACGAGATTGCAGGGAGAACGAACATGGATTCTGAGTCGAACGACAAGACACAGCAGGAACTGCGGTCACTGAAGGCGTACTACGATACAGTCCTGGGGACGCTTGAATCGGGTGTCCTGGTGCTGGACTCCAATGACACCATCATCACTGAAAACGAGAAGGTGCTGAGGTTGTGGGAACTCAGCAGTAAGATCACAGGGCAAAAGTTGCAGGATACGGAGTTGTGGCAGCGATGTCCGGAGTTGAAACAGCACCTGGATGAGAGCCGCAAAGGGCAGCCGCACTCCGTGGATTTTGAATGTTACGCCAATCCCGCCACCACGGTGAAGGTAACCGTCAAGCCCATTCTCACAGAACCCGGGGCCGAACTGCTGCTGGGAACGTTCATCTACATGGAGAACGCCACGCCGCGAGTAACCCTGCAGAGCACCGTTGAAGAACTGGAGACTACGGCAGAAGAGCTGCAATCCACCAACGAGGAACTGGAGACCACCAACGAGGAATTGCAGTCCACCAACGAAGAGCTGGAGACCACCAACGAAGAACTGCAGTCCACCAATGAAGAGCTGGAAACCACCAATGAAGAGCTGCAGTCGCTGAATGAGGAACTGGAAACCACCAACGAGGAGCTCTCTTCCCGCAC
>DATEJX010000188.1:0-4489 GCA_035277785.1 Candidatus Angelobacter sp.
CTTTGCCGATCTCATCCCGCTCACCACCGAGTGTTCGCGCATGGCATGAAACTTCCGTTCTTTCAGGGCGCAAACGAACTCACGTGCGGTCTAAAATTACCGTCAGCTTAAGGGGCGCCATGGTCACTTCAAGCACAGATCCAAACCGACGACTAGGCCTCGCATGGCTTTTTCTCACGGTTGCCTTCGGGCTCCACATCCTGGATGAAGCTCTTACCGGCTTTCTTTCCGTATACAATCCCACAGTCGCCGCCCTTCGAGCCCAGTACTCGTGGTTCCCTATGCCGCAGTTTGACTTTAATTCCTGGCTCTGGGGATTGATTTGTTTCCTGCTGGTTCTTTTTGGCTTAACTCCTTTTTTCTTCAGCAACATGCGTTGGGTGCGCCCGATGGGATACCTCATGGCTGTGATTCAGATCTTGAACGCAGCCGGCCACACTCTGGGAACCATCGCAGGCCAGACAGTGGCTTCCGTTCGCTTCCCGAGGCCGGCCCCAGGTTTTTATTCATCACCGCTGCTTCTGATTACCGCTTTGTACCTCTTACACAGTCTCTCTGGTTCGAATCTGCAACACCGAGACCACCGGGCCGCGGGAGCCAGCCAGCGCTGAGTTTCCCAATCACTGCGTTTCTTCATGCGCCTCTGCTAACCGCGCAACAGGCATGAGGCATTCATCAAACTGTGCCTGCGGTCCCCACCTCTTCGCTTTGTTGCAAACACCGACTGCAGCAGAGCCGGAAATGTGCCGTTTCCGGCTTCTCCGATAAAGGCAAGACTCATTTGCGGTGAAATAATACTGAGACTCCCGAATGTACCGCAGCCCGGATATTCGCTCTTTGTCGCGTCGAGTGGGCATCAGCATCCTGCTCGGTGTGATCATTGCCACGATTGGATCCGTTCTTGAGGCAATCCTCGATCATCACTCGATCATCGGGTTTGAGTCTCTCGACGACATTGTCATCGGCGTCATTGCCGCAATTGTGGTTTTCGCCTATGAGCAGCGGCGCCACCGGGCAATACTCAACAAAGTTCGAGTAATCGCTGCCATGAATCACCACGTTCGCAACGCCCTGCAAACCATCTCATACGTGGCTTACACTGAACAGGAAAAACAAATTCGCCTGCTCGGCGAATCCGTGCAGCGGATTGAGTGGGCCTTGCGGGAGATTCTTCCTGCAGAGGAAACAGCACCAGATGCACTCTTTTCTCACCAGCCGCCTCCGGCTAAATCTGAACAGCATTCCGCGCCGGCAAACAAAAACAAAATGAGAGCTTAGTTAAGAGATTGGATCTAATAAAAAGACGCTGGTGGTGTGGCGTCACTGAGAACGGACGTTGTGCGCCAGAATGGCCGCAGCACTTCAGCACACTCTATCTGGGCCATTAGTCGCTGTTCTGGCTTGCAAGACCTTCAGTTCCTCACCGCTCAGGTTACGCCACTCGCCTGGGGCCAGCTTACCCAGGGGCAAGTCGCCGACGGCAACGCGGACGAGACGCAACGTTGGGTGTCCCACCGCCGCAGTCATGCGCCGCACCTGGCGATTGCGCCCCTCGATCAAAGTAATTTCTATCCACGCAGTTGGCACTGACTTGCGGAAGCGGATGGGCGGATCGCGAGGCAGCAGGTTGGGTTCCTGTGCCAGAACGCTCACCTTTGCAGGGCGTGTTCTCTGCCCCTGAATCATAATGCCTTGCCTGAGTTGCTGCAGTGCTGCTTCGTCAGGAATGCGCTCCACCTGTACCCAATAGGTGCGCGGATGTTGGAACCGAGGATCGGTGAGCCGGTGCTGCAGAGCACCGTCGTCTGTGAGCAGCATCAGACCTTCACTGTCATGATCAAGGCGACCGCAGGGATAGATGTCTTTTATGGGAATAAAATCCCGCAGGCTTTGTCTCTCTCCGGAGAACCGGCTCAGCACTCCATAGGGCTTATGAAAAAGAAGATAGCGGAAGGCCACACATCAGCTTACCCGAACAAGATGAGACGTAAGAAGCACAATGGGCGCCGACACTAGATGGAGATGCCCCGGTCAGGACTGCGCTGCCCTCCCGGGTTTTTTCTGCGCCTGCGCCCACGCGCTTATCCAAACCGAATGCTCGTAAATACCATGTCATGAACCTGCCTGTTGCTCCTCCAGTCCGATGCTGCGTACACCAGAATGCAGGAACAAAAGGTCAGCATCCATGCCCCTATCTCCATGATTGCGAAATCCGGCCGGGATCCTGATAAATGCGTACAAATGTAAAGACGTGCAAGTCGCCAATTGGCAAACTGCAGAAATCCCCTTTTACAAGCAGTTTCTGTCAGCGCCAAAAATGAGACAGTTCTTATCCGCAGACAAAGCACTGGGAACTTCAGTTTAGATACCTGCAAGCAGCCTGCCAACGTCAGGCCGTTTAGATAACCGATTGATTAACAAGGAGCAACGAAGATAGAACGTGCGAATACCATTTCTTGCACTGTCCATTTTCGGAGATGTAGTGTGCGGTTCTGGACAAATTGTCTCAGGTCCCCGTGGTGTTCAAAATGAACTGAAATTCCCGCCTTGGGAAAGGCTGCGGCGGCATGATCTCTGCCCAGAGCCCTGAAGTAAAATTAAGACAGTGGCGTCTTCACAACAGGTTTATCCGGGAATTGCTCCCGGTCCCGGAATCGCATCCTTCTTCACTGACGTTCGTACGTTTCGCCAGGACCCTCTGGGGAGCTTCCTTCGCTATACGCTCAAATTCGGCGATGTCGTCCGCTATCGTGGTTTGTGGGTTACGCACCAGATCACGCATCCAGAGCACATCCTGCAGGTCCTGCAAACCAATGCGGGCAACTATCGCAAAGGCCGCGATTACCGCATCCTGAAACTTTCCCTGGGCGAAGGGCTGCTCACCAGCGAAGGAACCTTGTGGCAGCGGCAGCGCAGGATGACTCAGCCGGCATTTCAAAGCCAGCAGATTGCGGGCTTTATGCGGGTGATGGAAAAACACGCACTGGAAATGCTGACGCATTGGGAACAACGTGCTCGCACTGAAGAAGTGTTCGATGTGGTGCCGGAATTGATGCGGCTTACCCTCAACATTGTGAGCCACGCGCTGTTTACCAGCAGCCTGGAATCCGACCTTGACTGCATTCAGGATGCGCTCACAGTCGGCCGAGACTACTCCGTGGAACGCGCATGGTCCGTGGTGCGCATTCCGCAGTGGTTGCCGACGCCGGGCAACCGCCGTCATCGCTCTTCGCTGGCTGGTTTCCATTCGGTGATTGATCGCATGATCTCCGCGCGGCGCATGAATCCCGATCACAGCAACGACCTGCTCACGATCCTGATGCAGGCTCGTGATGAGACTGGCTCGCCGATGCCCGCAAAACAACTGCGTGACGAAGTGGCCACTCTGCTCACTGCAGGCCATGAAACCACTACGCTGGTTCTGGCTTGGGCGATTTATCTGATCTCCACTCGCTCTGAGGTAGTGGAACGGATGGCGTCAGAGATCAGCTTCCTGAACGGGCGCGCTCCCAGCTATGAGGATCTCTCGCGCCTGCGCTACACCCGCATGGTGGCCGAAGAAACCATGCGCCTGTACCCGCCCGTGTGGGTCATCTCCCGCACGGCCATCAACAATGATGCCATGGGCGGATTTGAAATTCCCGCGGGATCAGAAATTCTGATTTTTCCTTATGTCACACATCGTCATCCGGGCTGGTGGGTTGACCCGGACAGATTCTGCCCCGAGCGCTTCCTGCCGCAGAATTCAGCCGGGCGGCCGCGTGGCGCGTATCTTCCGTTTGGCGCCGGGCCGCGCACCTGCGTGGGTCTGAACTTTGCCATGACGGAAATTCTGGTGGTGCTTGCCCTGCTGCTGCAACGCTTCCGCATTGAACTTGCTGTTCCTTCCTCCCAGATCAAAGCAGAACCGTCCGTTACGCTGCGCCCGAATCCCGGTGTGCCAATTCGATTGCGCCGAATTTGATTTTGGTTGAACTTAAAGGTGCTCGCGTTCGACTCCTCTGATGTGTCATGCTGTCTTCTATGAAGAACAAAAATAAACGCGATCTTGAGAAGTACTGGGCTGAACAAGCTGCCAAAAAGGCCAAGGTGCTCAAAAAGAAAGCCGACAGCCAGACAGAGAAAAGCAACGCATCCAAGGATGAAGGAACTGCCACCACCAGCGAATAGCCCTGTCAATGTTCAGCAACAGCGCATTTAACGGTTCGACGTTTCAGCGGTTGGCTCTTATACTCTGTCCGCCATGAAATTTCGCCTTTCAACACTGCTATCGCTCTGTCTTTTCAGCGCTGCTCAGGCCGTCTCGCAAACCAACTTCACTGTCGGTAGCGCCACAGCTGCTCCGGGACAAAAAGCATTTGGAGTCATTGACGTCCCGGCACGCGCCGACGCAGGAACATCTATTCCCGTGGCTGTCTTTCATGGCGCAAAGCCCGGCCCCGTGCTGGCGCTGGTCTCCGGTCTGCACGGCACTGAATACGCCTCCATC
>DATEJX010000189.1:0-5935 GCA_035277785.1 Candidatus Angelobacter sp.
GCAGTACATCAAAGACGATCGCGAATTTGTTCGGGTGATGGTGAGGCGCGCAGCCGAGGGAATGGCGGTTCGCTATGGCGAAGGCGCAGCCAAGCTGGAAGGCGCCAACCTGGCCAAATTCATGACCACGTTAAACGAGTATCTGGGTTTCTTTGACAAAGTGGACAAGCGCATTCGCAATGAGAAGATTACGGCGTTGATCCCGAAGGCTGGCCTGGCACAGCGCGCTGATTTTGAAGGCGACAAAAAGAACGCGCCCAAGAAGATTGAGAAGCTGGAAAAGGACCTGAACAAACTGGCCAAGCAAGAGCAGCTCAAGGAAGTGGCGAGCTACTTTGACGAGGAGCACAATCTCTGGGGCGTGAAGTTCACTGATTCACAGGGCGCAGAGCGGCAGGTAAGCTGGGGGCTGGTGGCCACTCCGGAATACCGGCAGATGGTGGCCAAATTCAAGCAGATTGAAGAATACATGGAGCCTCCGTTTGTGGTGGAAGTGGCCGGCAAGGCGAGCAGCGTTGAGGAAACGTCTGATCTCAGCGACGCGGAACGCGAGGACCTGGAGAAGGCGGCCAAGAAATCATCCAAAGCTGCAGTGCGGCGAACCAAGGCGGATGCCGAGGTGGTGGAAAAGCAATCGGCACGCGAGCTCTTCGACTACGTGTTGTCGGAGGGCAAAAAAGAGTACAGCGTGCAGCGCTACAAAGGGCTGGGTGAGATGAGCTCAGAACAGCTGTGGCAGACCACCATGGATCCGGAGCGGCGCACGCTTCTTGCGGTGAAGGCAGAGGATATTGAAGCCTGTGAGTCAATCTTTACCACCTTGATGGGAGAAGACGTGGAGGCGCGTCGCAAGTTCATAGAAGAAAACGCACTTGACGTCAAAAACCTGGACATTTAACGGGCACGAGTGAAACTGCGAGGAGAGGCTAGGTAGAATCCTTTTGTCTGCCCAGGCATCGAATCCAGTGGCCGAAAAACGCTAAATTACGCTAAAATATAGGTCTTACAGCGGAAAGGTTCCAAAGAGACAAATGAAGGCAGCAATTCATCCTGATTACCATGAGACGCGCGTGCACTGCGCGTGCGGCAACACATTCACCACACGGTCAACCCACAAGGGCGACATCAGCCTGGAAATCTGCTCCAATTGCCATCCGTTTTTTACGGGCAAGCAGAAGCTGGTGGATACCGCCGGACGCGTGGAGCGGTTCCGCCGCAAGTATGAGAAAGCCGGCGCCAAGAAGTAACGCCGAGATTTTGCCAAGGCCTCCGCTGCGGCGGAGGCTTTGCTTTGTGAAATTGATACCTGGCAATTAGCAATTGGCCCGAAGTACGATTGATTGCAGCCTGCTAATTGCCAATTGCTAGTTGCTAACTGCTGAAATGCATAAATTCTGGGAAACTCCGATCAACGATACCGTCGTGCCTCAGGGCGCGCGAGTACCGGAGTCTCTCCAGATCGGTTCCGTGCGGATTGCGCCTGCAACCGTTCTCGCTCCCATGGCTGGCGTTACCGACACAGTGTTTCGCCGTTTCATCCGCAACGCAAGTTTCGCCCGCAGCGCTGAAGATGTAATGGCCGTTCCTCAGCCGAATGATACTTCGACGTCATCCAGGAGCAATGAAGTCTCCGGCTGCGGCCTGATCATGACCGAGTTCACCTCGGCCGACGGCCTGTTTCGTACGCGCGAGAAGAAGCGCAAACGCTATCTCCATTTCTACGAAGACGAGCATCCGATCTCAGCCCAGCTTTTTGGCAGCGATCCTTACACCTTGGCTGGATCGGCGAAGATCGTTGAAGATGCTGGCTTCGACATGGTCGATCTGAACCTGGGCTGTCCGGCCAAGCGCGTGGTCAAGTGCAACGGAGGTTCGGGTCTGCTCAAAGACTTGCCGGCGATCGGAAAGATTTTTGACGCCGTGCGCGCCGCGGTGAAGATTCCCTTCACCGTGAAAGTACGCTTGGGCTGGGATGACGAAAACATTGTCTGCGTCCCGCTGGCGCGCATGGCCGAGGAGTGCGGGCTCAACGCAGTGGCTCTGCACGCTCGCACACGGGAGCAGGGCTACAGCGGAACGGCGCGTTGGCAGTGGATTGCCGAAGTAAAAAACGCAGTGAAGATTCCTGTGATCGGCAATGGAGATATCCGCACACCGGAAGACGCCGTTGCCATGGTGGCGCAGACTGGTTGTGACGGAGTGATGATCGGGCGCACAGCAGCATCGAACCCCTGGATCTTCCGCCAGATCCGCCAGTTCGCAGACACGGGCAGTTATGATGAGCCCACCGATGCTGACCGCTACCAGATGATCCGCACCTACTTCCAGATGCTGGTAGATGAGCAGATGCAAGGCACCGTGGGAAAGATGAAGCAGTTCGTCGCGTGGTTCACGCATGGTGTTGTTGGCGGCAGTGCGCTGCGCAAGGCGGTTTATTCTGCGAACGAAGGCCAGGACATTCTGGCCAGCGTGGACAGATTCTTTGCAGAGCTGTTCAATGGCAGAGCTGTAGCAAATGTTTCCGAGGTAGAGTCTTTTCCGGAAGAACTGCTACCAGCCTGTGGCGATTGATACCTAAGTCCTGAAAGATGTGCAGGCAGACCGGATAGGTTTCCTGGTCGGCCGTGAAGCACTCATCCGTACGGATAAAAGATAAAGAACAGCAGCGAGAGCGTGGTCAGGATCCAGAGGCCGGGTTTGATCTCGCGAATTTTTCCCGTCACCAGTTTTCCCAGAGGATACAAAACGAATCCGGCGGTGATGCCGACTCCGATATTGAAGCTGAAACACATTAATGTGACAACGGCGAAGGCGGGAATGGATTCCGTATAATCCGCGAAATTGATTTTCGCGATTGGCTCCAGCATAAACAGCCCAACCAGAATCAACGCAGGACCGTAAGCTTGCGCGGGAATTGCCGCCACAAACGGCGAGAAGAAGAGCGTCGCGGCAAAGCATGCTGCGACGACCAGAACCGTGAGGCCAGTTCGTCCGCCGGCTTCAATTCCAGTGGCCGATTCAACGAACGCGCCTGACGTCGTGGTGCCCAGGACCGGCGCCAGCGTGGTTGTAAGAGCGTCAACAATCATGGGCCGCTCGATCTGCGGAAGCTTGCCATCTTTATCGAGAAAGCCTGCGCGCGCAGAGAGGCCAATCAGCGTTCCCATGGTGTCAAGAAAGGCCATGATGAAGACCGTCAGCACCACGGGGAAAGCGCCCCAGGAGAGCGCTCCGCGGAGGTCAATTTGCCAGAAGATCGGTTTGAGGCTGGGCGGAAAGCTGAGGAAGTGCGCCGGAGCAGGAGCTGTTTTGAAAACGAAGGCAATCACTGCGGTCACCACAATGCCCAGCAGAATGGCTCCGGGAACTTTGCGCATCACCAGAACAGAAAGAAGGAGAAAGCCAAAGATCGCCACCAGCACCGCGGATGAATTGAGGTGTCCGGCGCGCACAGGAGCGCCCGCAACTCCCAGCGCGACAATTCCTGTCTGGTTCAGGCCAATGAAGGTGAGAAACAGGCCGATGCCGACGGCAAAGCTGTAACGCAGCGACAAAGGAACTGAATCCACCACCCACTGGCGCAATCGCAGCACTGTGAGCACCACAAACAAAACACCTGCAATAAAGATTGCGCCAAGCGCCGTCTGCCACTTGTATCCAAGCTGCACACAGACCGTGAAGGCGATGAATGCGTTCTCACCCATGTAAGGCGCAATGGCAAACGGCCGATTGGCGTACATCCCCATGAGCGTGCATCCAAAGACGGCCGCGGCAATGGTCGCGACAAAGCTTGGACCGGCGGGAATTCCGGCCTGCGCCAGTATGGCCGGGTTCACCACCACGATGTATGACATGGTGGTAAACGTGGTCAGGCCGGCAACAATCTCGCGCGCAAGAGAGCTCTGGTATTTCTCAAATTCAAAGAACCGGTTGAGCGCGCGCATCAGTCGGCAGGCCTCAGCTTCTGTTCTTCGTCAAGATAAGCAATGAACCCGCAGATGAGCCGGTAGCTGTCATAGAAAACTTCCGGACGAAAAGGCGTAGCCATGCCCGAAGCAAGATTTGCCTGCGAGATGGAATGGATGGTGATCTGCGGAATGCGGCGCGAAAGAAAAGGATCAGAATCACTGGGCCCGGCGCGACCAAGATCAATCTGGCTGGCCGGCAGCTTCATTGCATACACCATTTTTATGAGCGCCTGTACAAGGTCCTTGTCAGAGTGGGCACTCCAGATTTTTGTCGGGGAAAGGCCGAGCGTATCCAGATTGACCATGGCCTTGACGCGGCTGAGTTCCGTGGCGCTCAAGCGGCTGATAAAAGCCTGCGATCCTGCCAGCTGGTTGCCTTCATCGGCAAAAGCCACAAAAACAATGGTGTGTCGCCGCCTGCGGGTGTGAAGGCATTCATAGAGACTCGGCAGCAGCAGGGCGCCGGTCCAGTCATCAAAAGGGCGACTAGCCGATGTCGCATGATCGTAATGCGCGCCAATCACAATGGTGTTTTCAGAGCTGCCACGCATCCGGCAGACAATGTTGGGAACGTCACTGCCCTGCACCGGCTCTTCCGAAAGGAAATTGCCCTTGCAGCCGGCCCTGCTGAACCAGGCTTTGATCTGTTCAGCGCGTTCATGGTCAGTCTGGGGAACGCTCCTGGTCCGCTGCAGCAGATCAGCCTCTTGCGAAGGCGAGAAATGGACCTTCTGCGCGGCGCAGAGCGCGCACAAACTCAGCACAAGAATGGCGAGAGCGGCCCCGCGCATGGTCACGTTATCTTACACTGCCCAGCAGCGGTCCCCACCGCAACCGCAAGAGGGCTGAATGCTGACGACTGACTGCTGACTGCCTTGTAGCTGCTCACATCGCCGGCTTTGCCAAGTCTATTTAGCCATCCTTTAGGCCCCAAAGGTCCCAACAAAACTTATGGAGGCTTCCAATGACTTGGAGACTCGGCAAGGCTGCGTTGATCCTGCTGGCGTGCGTGGCCATAGCCCGCAGCGCGCATTCCCAGGTCCCTGAAAAGTTCACCAACCTGCAGTACTTTCCCAAGGACATTTCCCACGACGATCTCATGCAAATCATGCGCGGATTCTCCTTCAGCCTGAACGTCCGCTGCCAGTATTGCCATGCCGGCAAGGACGGCCCGAGCCTGAAGGAGACGAACTTTGCTTCCGATGAAAAGGAAGCCAAGAAGACCGCGCGAGCCATGCTGCGCATGACGGACGCCATCAACCAGCAATACATCTCCAAGCTGGACAGCAAAACAGAGAACCGGGTGGCGTGCGTCACCTGCCACCATGGGCTGCCCAAGCCGGCCACCATGAATGGGCTGCTCGCCGAGACCATTCAAAAGAAGGATGTGGACGCGGCGATTGCGCAGTATCGCGAGCTGAGGAAAAAGTACGCCGTCAGCGGGCAATATGATTTCGGCGAGACTCCCTTGAACCAGCTCACGGAAAGCCTGTTGCGGCAGCACAAGGCAAAAGAAGCTGCTGCCATCATGGAGCTGAATGTTGAGGTGAACACTCCGCCTTCCATGTGGAGCTACAACCTGCTGGCCATGGCGCACGCGGCCAACAAGGAAACGGAAAAGGCCAGGGCGGACTTCCAGAAGATCCTGGCGCTCGACCCCAACAATGCCTTTGCCAAAAAGCAACTCGAGGAGCTGAACAGCGCCAAGCCCGCCCAGTAAGAGCGGAAGCCGGCAAGTGGTCGCGTAACCACCGGGTAGCATAACCAGGGTGCCGCGTAACCCAGGGGAGCGTGACGATGACGCGCGCAGCTTATGGGCGATGTTTATTACTTCGCCAATAGCCGCCGGCATGGCCACCCCCTCCCCCGTCAACCCCGAAAAATAAGGACTTAGCGGAAGTCACCCCGGAGTTGATCCCCGCCAGTTTGGGTTTAAATTGCCGCTTTTGTTCCCAGAGGTACACCAG
>DATEJX010000190.1:0-4173 GCA_035277785.1 Candidatus Angelobacter sp.
TGGCTGGCCAGCCACTGGTGCAGTTCGACTTGAAGCTGCGTTTCCAGGATTCTCTGATTGGAGCCCGGGCGAACCCGCCCGATCAAATCGAGCCAGGCGAGCCGGGGATTCTTGAGGCGCGAAGTTGGACCGGCAATCAGCGGTTCGGTCGTCAGCGGCAACCAGAAATCGGGCATGTTCTCCGTGTCGATCTTCGCTCCGAAAAAACCCTGCGGGGCCACACCAACAACTGTGAATGGATGGCCGTTGATCTGGTATGCGGCTCCTACTGCGGACGGATCGGATCCGTATTTTCCCTGCCAGATGCGGAAACTCATTACGGCGACCGGCGGTGCGCCTTCCTGGTCATCGGCATCTGTGAAAAGCCGCCCACGCCAGGCGGAAATGCCGAAGGTTTCAAAGAAATTGCCGGAGACGTACTCACCATTTCGCGTCTCGACTGGGTTTGGGGAACCGGCGCGCCGCACCGCAAGGTAAGCATTAGCTTCACCCGGCTGAAAGGCCGCCAGGTTCTGGAATGCGGGCGTGTTGGCGCGAAAATGCTTGTACGCCTCCCATGAGAAGAAATTCCAGTCGTTCTGAGGACTGAAGCCGCCGGTTTCCTGCGTATACCCATTCGAGAAGCAGCAGGTGTCAGAATCGCCGATGCGCCACAACTGGTCAGGCTGCGCGACCGGCAGCGACCGCAGCATCACCTGATGTATGAGCGTGAAAATTGCCGTTGTTGCCCCGATGCCTAGAGCAAGAGTGAAGACAGCTAAGAAAGTGAAACCGGGGGATTTGCGCAACATTCGGAGCGCGTAACGTAAGTCCCAGATCAGCATTCCCACATTTCTCATGTCAGATGGCACGTGGGACCAATCCTATCGCAAGAAAGACTGCCGCTCCAGTGCTTCCAAGGCTTCCAACTTACCGTCGGCGACGTGGTCACAACATTCAGGATTGCCCCGTCAGCCATCTGAGGTTTCTCTGTTCTGGATTCCGCGTTGGCTGGTTCGGAACCGTCGGCTCTCTGCTTGGATAATGAAAAAGTGTAAGTCAAGATTCCTTTCCGGCTGCATCCGAAAAAAAAGTATTGCAACGAGTCTGATGAACAGCGTTCCTCGGAAGAATTAAGAGGTCGAGGCCAGGTAATGAGCCATTGTGCAAGCGGTCGATCATCCTCAGGGTTCGCCCGTCGCCGTCCACTCAGTCGTAGAAATCAGGTTTGGCTGCGCATCGCCCAACCAGAAACAGAGTCAGAGGCTAAAAACGAGGTAACTACTCCGGAGGCGCAATGAAAACTCTGCAGAGCTCTTTCTTCGTGCTGATTATGATTCTGGCAGCGCTCAAATGTGTTTCTCAAGGTCAAAGTGGCGGGCCGGAAGCAGTCCAGGGAGACTTGGATTCGCTGACATTAGAAGCCAGGGTCGGCAAGGAGTTAGCGGCCAGGGTTAATGCACACATGCTGCAAGTTACTGATCCCATCGTCATTGAATATGTTCAACATCTCGCAGACAAGCTCTCGAGCAGTTGTGAACCTGAACACGCTATACCGGTACGAATCGTTGGAAGAAGAACGGTGGACGCTATTGCTCTCCCCGGCTTCTTGTACAACCACGAAAATCTGATTATCGGAGCGGATGGGGAAGCTGAACTGGCTGGCTTGCTGGCGCATGAGATTGCCCACATCTGTACGCATCAATTTATTCGAAACACGAGCCGGGACGCCACAGAACAACTGGTTAAGCCAACGCTCACTTCGTGGCCCTGCATGAGCCCGTGCGTGCCGGATTTTGTGGCGCCCCCGCTGACTACCAGGTTCCCGCCTGAAATGGAAATGGAGGCGGACAACGTTGCCATCAAGATGCTCGAGAAGAACGGCTACGATGCCAGTGCACTACGGAGCATCCTGCTCCGGCTTGCCAGGCGCTACAAGCAAATGCCAGAGAGCTTTGATAGTGATTTTGCCAGCCATCTTCCCACAGCAGTCCGCCTCCGGAATATGAGACGTCAGCTCGCCGCAGAACGGAAGGACAGCGCCTACATCCTGGATACTTCCGAATTCGCCATGATCAAAGATCGTTTACTTGCGATTCAGAAAAGACGTACCAGGCAAATTCATATTGAAGCGTTGCCCAGTGCAAGTAGAGGCGTCTCAGCCGATTTCTTACCCATAAAATCGAAAGGCAGCGCTGAACGATGCCTGTGTTGAGATTTGGCTCGTGTACTGTCGGCAACATTTCACTGATCCGGTTCATTCCGGATTGCCCGTGATTCAGACATAACTGCATCTGCGAAAAAGCCGGAGTCCAAAGAATGGGTGCTACTTTTCTTACCGTGAAACCTTTTTCTAATGTCTTCTATTCAGTCGTAAAGCGACACCTAGCGGTAGTAACCATCGCCGCGGGCTGGCTGCTGGGAAACCCAATGCTTCATGCGGCCGACAGACACTCTCCATCTTTTATTGTGCGGTTTGAACCGATCATGGTAAACGGCCGCAACGCGTTCCATGTGATCGAGTCTTTTCGTCCCCAGCAGCCAGAGACAGAGATTGTGATTCCCACTCATTGGGGTGGCGCGGACCATCTGGAACACCAGACGCAGAACCTCAAAATCGAGTCACCCGGATCGACCCTGACCGACCAGCCCACAAATGCGGGTCACAAAATTCTCCATGCTCGTGCTGGAAATCAAGTTCGAGTGAGCTACGACATCGTCCCACAGCAAACTCAGTGGTTTCAGCATCCGCAAGAGCACATGGCGATTATCAACACCGATTATTTCCTCTTTAATCCGCAAAACGCCCTTGTCTACCCGAAGATGCCGCTCAGCGGCAAAGTCAAGGTGACTTTTGACTGGCGCGCTCTGCCCAGCAACATCTCGATTATCACCAGCTTTGGCATCATTCGAGGATCCGAGCGTCACCGAGTGACAAGCGTGACGACATCCTGGATCGAAATCCTCGATGGTCTCTTGGCCGGGGGGAACTTCCGTTTGTCTGAAAGCAAGGCCAACGGAACCCGAGTGGTGCTGGCGGCACGCGGTATCTGGAGATTCAGTGACTCCGAAGTCCTAAAGGACGTGCAGCGGACTGTTGACGAAGAGAACCAGTTCTGGCGTGACAAACCCATGCCGTACTTTCTGGTGACACTGGCGCCTTTTGACAGGCGCACAGGTGACAACGATGGCAGCGGCTTCACCAATGCCTATATGCTATTTCTCTCGCACGAGGACACGATGGATGCGCAACGGTTGCAGCTGATGGCGCACGAAATGTTTCATCACTGGAACCCGATGAGCATGGGGACGTTAGGTACGGACGACGTGGCGCAATGGTTCAGTGAAGGCTTCACCGTGTACTACGCCGATGTGATCCCGCTGCGCAGCGGCATCACGAGCTATTCGGACTATCTTCATTCTCTGAACGATTGGCTGCGCCATTACCAGCTCTCTCCACTTCGCAACATGAACGAAGCTGACTGGAAATCAGCTTCGTATTCTTCAGGCGAAGGCTACTCCTTACCGTATAAGAGAGGTGCAGCCATCGCGCTGTGGGCCGATGCGGCGATTCGCGCTCGCAGCAGCGGCAAGAGCTCGCTCGACAACGTAATGTTCGATCTGGTTCGTCAATCTGAGACCCAGATTCCTGTACCGGAATTTACGGAGCAACGCGTTCTGGCTGCGTTCTCGCCCTACCTCTCAGAGGACCAAATGCAGCAATTGCGCAATATGGCCATTGCCGGCGCAGACGTGCCTCTGCCGGAGAAACTTGGCGGCTGCGCGATTCTGGAGAAGCAGATTCAAAGCGTCGTTGATCCGGGATTCGACCAGAATGCCAGCTTCGCGGCCAAACGCGTGATCGGCGTAGTGAATGATGGTCCTGCTTATCGTGCAGGCATTCGGGATGGGCAAGAGTTGTTCAGATGGTCGATCTATAACGATGACCCCTCCAAAGATGCTCTGCTGGGTGTCGTGATCGATGGGCAAAAAAGAATGGTTACCTTCTCACCTGTCAAGCAGGCGCCTCTCGAACAGTATCGCTCCAGCGTTACCGCCGAAGCGGCTAAAGGCTGCACTCCATTCTAAGGAAGATTCAAAAATGAGACTGAATTGGCGCACTGCAATAGACTGCCGCCCGCAATTAATTTTTAGAAAACCTAATTCCCTTCCAATATTGGTCTAATTCTAAAA
>DATEJX010000191.1:0-4107 GCA_035277785.1 Candidatus Angelobacter sp.
TGATTACGCAGGTCTTCCAGTCTCTGGTACGCCTTGTCGTAGGCTTGTCGAGCCAGTTCAGTATTGCCGCTCCCCTCCTCGGCCTGTCCGAGCATGAAATACGCCTGGTAGGCCGCTGGTGATTCAACATGCAGCAGGCGCGACAATGCTGAACTGCAGTAGCGCCGGGCCTCCTCATGGTCGAAGCTCCGAATCTCAATTGCTGCCAGCAGCAGTTCACAAACCGCAGCCTTGGCCGGCAGCAGTGACGAGCCAAAATAGTCGAGCGCCAATGCTGCCAGGTCTTCTGCCTGGTCATCCTGGCCCGCTTCATACAGCACCAGCGCCTTGTATAGATCAATCAGAGCCGGCCAGAGTTGATTGTGCTCCCGGGTAAACAATTCGCGGGCTTCATCAAAGATCAGAAGCGCATCGTCATAATGTCCCTGCTGGCTGATGGCGATGGCGGAAAACGTGGCCGCTTTGGCCGCCTCATACTTCATATTGAGGTCAGTGAACGCTCTGAAAGCAGTACGCGCCAGTTCTTCCCCGCCTTCCGTAAGGTTCAATTCCAGATAAATTTCTGATTCATCCAAATCGCACAATGCGCGGTGGTAACGGTCGCCCAGTTCCTCACACAGCACGCGCGTCTGGTCATAAAGCTCGATGGCGCGCAGATATTCCCCTCGCAGGTAATGTAGATATGCCACGTTGTAGTCGGCTTCGGCCACCAGAAGAGAAAAGCCGTGCTCCTGGCAGTGTTGGCGGGCAAGCTGATAGGTCTCCTGTGCCCGCGCAAACTCGTTCAGGCTGATATAGCACACGGCCAGATTTCGCAATACCGCAGCGATATCCAGTGGCTCACCGCAAGCCAGAAACTCGCGGTACGCCCGCTCATAAAGTTCCGCCGCTTCATGAAAGCGATCCTGGCGGTAGTAAATATTCGCCATGTTGCTGTCCAGCCGCGCCAGTCGCAGCCGGTCATGATGGGCCGCAAAGATTGACCGTCCCCGTTCCACCAGCTGAAAAGCACGTTCATACTGCCCGTCATAGATCAGGCATTGCAGCATTCCGTTAATGGTGCGGCCCACGTCAAGGTCGCGTCCCAGCTCTTCAAAAATCTTGAGCGCGCGTTCATGGTGCTGAATCGCCTGGCGATGTTTCCCCGTGATGTACAGGACATGGCCCATGGCACGGGCACTGAGCGCTGTAGCGGCTGGATCATTGAGGTCTTCTGCGATCCAGGAACTAGCGAATGCCAGACGCTCAGCCTTAGGCACGTCAATGCGGACGAGAGTGACCACAGCGTCATACAGCGCCTGAATGGATTCGCTGCTGCTAAGTTCCGGCCGGGCGGCAAGAAAAGATCGACGTTCTGGCTCACCCGTCAGGGCCGCCAGATCATCGATCCATGTTTGTGCCGGAGGGCCGCTCGCCTGTTGTGCCATTAGAATCCCAGTTCTGCCAGAATTTTCTGCAGCCTGTTGAGGCAACGTCCGCGAATGAACCCGATCGATCCGGTTGCCAGCCCCAACTTCTGCGCTACTTCTGTGTACGGCAGCGGCGGTTGCTCAAAAAACAACATTCTCACCAGGTCGGCGCAACGTGGGGAAAGACGCTGGATGGCATCCCGCACCGCCTGCTCTTCCTGCACCTCCTGCATCACCTGAGGAGCCGCGGGAGCAAGCTCCTCAGCCATCTCCTGCTCCATGGCGTCAAGTTCCACGTCCTGACGCTGGTGCCTCTTGTGGTGAAAACACTTGTGCGTGGCCACCGTGATGAGCCACGAGCGGATGGATTCAATTTTCCTCAGCTTGCCCAGGTTGGTAAACAGGTCCACGCAGACATTCTGAAAAACATCTGCTGCGTCATCTGGACTGAGCCCGTATTTGACCGGGACGGAATAAATCAGCCGCTTGTATTTATCGATCAGCCGGTTCCATGCCTTCTCATCTCCGTTCAGGCAGTCCTGCACCAGCTTTTCGTCTTCAGCAGCTGTGTCCCGGGGTGTTGCTACAGCAATGGTTTTGGCGTTGTCTTCCATTCAATGTTTTCCGGCGGGGGTGAGCCAAAAAAGTTCTTCTGCGTTCCAGAAAGTATACTGTTCGATTACTGCAGGCTGGAAATTACGGAGGTTCTCCTGCGCACCGACCAGCACGCTTGGCGTGATCAGGTAAATCATGGGCAGTTGCTCTGCCTCAACCTGCTGAAAACGGTCGTAAAGCTTCTTACGCTCTGCATAATTTAGCGTGACCACCTGCTTCTGAAGCAGGTGGTCCAGCTCTGCTTCCCACGGAGTGGCCGGCGTCTTCTCCCCCAGATGCCACAAATGTGTTTGACCATTGGACATCCACACGTTGTTGTCCGGCGTGGGATCCACGTCTCCGCTCGCCAGTCCCATGATCACAGAATCGTATTCGTGGGAGCTGAGCACTCGGTCCACAAAAGCGCGCGCCTCCATGGAGACAATGTGGGCAGTAATCCCAATCGCCTTCAAATCCTCAAGGATCAGGGGAGCCATTTGCATGCGTTGCTGATTGCTGGAGCTGACCAGGATCGTGAACTCCACCGGCTGACCCGAAGAATCCATCAGCTCACCTTTGGAATTCCAGGAGAAGCCACCCGCCCTGAGCAACTGTTTTGCTTTCTCCGGCGAATGTACCGGCGCCGGTATGGCGTGATTGAACCAGAGCTTGTTGCCCGGGCTTACATGCGTCGCCAGTGGCGTGGCCCGGCCGTGATAAACCAGGCGGACAATCGCCGCACGGTCAATGGCTGCTGAAATGGCCTGACGAAAACGCACATCCCGAAACCATTTTTGCCTCCGTGCTACCTCGGCATACTTTCCCGTGTCATCATTCAGGTTGAACATCAGGAAGTTGTATTCCAGCCCCGGTCCGGCATCGTAAAGTCTGAAATGTCGTGATTGTTGTTCCGGCTCCAGCGCAGCAAAGTTGTCTCCGCTTAATCCGCTGATGATCTGGGTGTCTCCCGCCTGGAAGCGAACTACCTGTGCATCCTGGTTGGGCACAATCAGAAAAGTCATTTCATCCATGTAGGGCAGCTTCTGTCCTTTGCTATCCACCTTCCAGTAGTACGGATTTCTCTCCAGCACCACCCGCTCGCCCGGAACAAACTGTTTCAGCCGGAACGGCCCCAGGCCCGCGATCTTGTCGGGAGCGGTATTCAGGCTCCACGCCTGTGCAATGTTTCCTTGAAGATAATCCTCCTCCAGCAAATGCCGCGGCAGCATTGGGACCGTGTCAAAGAAGCGTTCCAGCGGAGCGTAAGGCGAGGGGAAAACAAAACGGACTGTGAACCTGTCCAGTTTTTCCACCTTGATCGGCTTGTCCCCGACCATGAGCAGATCACGATGAGGAGAATGAACTTTCTCATCGAGGTAGACTTTGAACGAGAAAATTACGTCATCTGCATCAAAAGGCACGCCGTCAGAGAATTTCAATCCGCGACGGAGCTTGACCGTAAAGACAGTACCGTCTTTGGATACGGCCCACGACCGTGCAAGCGCCGGTTCCGTCTTCTGGCTCCCGCGATTGATGTGAATCAGGTCAGCCATGATCCGGCTGATGATGCCGACAGAAACCTGATCAACTGCGGTAACAGGATTGAATGTTCTTGGCTCGGAGCGGATGCTGACAACTAGTTTTCCTCCCGGATTTCCCGGGGTGGCGCCCGACTGCATGAAGTCTGGCTGGGGCTCAGGTTGGGCCCACGCTGCGCCCACCAGGATGAGCGCCAACAAGCACACAGCAGACGTCCGCAGCGAGCGCATTTGCAAGCTAAATTCTTTTGGATTCAAGCGGTTAATTGTAACTTCTCCTGTAAGGCATCCGCTAACACGTGATAAGCCAGAATCACAGGCAAGAGCACGAGTCCGGGCGCAAGCATCCAGCTGTAAGAGACCAGAATGTGATATTGCTGCGCGTACGCCAGCATGTTCCCCCAGCTTGGAAACGGCTCACTAATGCCGAGCCCCAGGAATGAGAGCAGCACTTCCGCCAGAATGAACTGCGGAACCAGCACGACCATCTGTGTAATCATTACCGGAAATGTCATTGGCATGAGGTGCCGCCGCAAGAGATAGCTCCGTGAAGCGCCAAATCCACG
>DATEJX010000192.1:0-6256 GCA_035277785.1 Candidatus Angelobacter sp.
TTATGGCAAAAGCAGCAGCAGGCGGTGGCGGCGCTACCGGCACAAAAGGAAAGAAGAAAGTTTTCAAAAAGAAGGAGCGGAAGAACGTGCCGCATGGCATCTGCTTCATCCAAGCGTCCTTCAACAACACCATTGTGACCATCACGGACGGTGAAGGCCGTACGCTGGCGTGGAAGAGTTCAGGTTCGCTGGGCTTCCGCGGATCGCGCAAAGGCACTCCGTTTGCCGCGCAGCAGGCCGCGATGAACGCCGCCAACCAGGCGCGCGACCATGGGATGCGCAGTATTGAAGTCCGGGTGAACGGTCCGGGTTCGGGCCGTGAGTCGGCCATCCGTGCGCTGGCCGCTGCGGGCCTTGACGTGAAGTCGATCCGCGATATTACTCCGATTCCGCACAACGGGTGCAGGCCTCCGAAGCGGCGCAGGGTCTAAGGTGAGTGCCGTCGCCGAGTCCGCCCAGCGCACCAGGCTGGCGAGTCTTGTTCCGATGGCGCATGTTGCCGATGTTCGCAAGTCGGCGGAGTTTTACGAACTGCTCGGTTTTGAAGTAAAGAACACGTTCGAGCAGGATGGTCAGGTGCAGTGGGCTTGGCTGCAGAATGGAGGGGCAGATCTGATGCTTGCCCGTTCTGGCCGGCCAATGAATCCCGGAGCCCAGGATATTTTGTTTTACCTGTATGTACCTGATGTGGCTGCCTATCGCGCGCAGCTTGAGGGTAAGGGCGTGAAGGTGGGGCCGCTCAGTTATCCGTTTTACTCGCCCCGAGGCGAATTTCGCATTGATGATGCGGATGGTTACACGCTGTTCGTATCTCATGAAGATTGAAGTCAAGCTGCCGGCAACTAACCTCTAGCTGCCGGCGGACAACAAAAATTCGCTAACGGCCGCAAGCGGGCAGCTAGCGCGGATCGGGAAGAAGGGATGAACTCCTGTAAACCGATCGTCACCTGAAGTAAAGGAGAATTGAAAATTGGCACGATATAAAGGTGCAGTTTGCCGCCTTTGCCGCCGCGAAGGCATGAAATTGTTCTTGAAAGGGGCCAAGTGTTTCACTGACAAGTGCCCCGTTGAGAAGCGCAACTTTGCTCCCGGACAGCATGGCAAGGACCGCAAGGCCAAGGTGATCGGCTACGGTCTGCAACTCCGCGAGAAGCAAAAGACCAAGCGCATGTACTTCACACTGGAAAACCAGTTCCGCAATTACTTTGAAAAAGCTGCGCGCAAACCGGGCGTTACCGGCGAGCTGCTCCTGCAGCAACTGGAACGGCGCCTGGACAATGTGGTTTACCGGCTCGGTTTCGCCACCTCGCGCAGGCAGGCGCGTCAGCTGGTCCGCCACGGGCACATTGACGTGAACGGCAGGCGCGTGAACATCCCGTCCTACGAAGTCAGCCAGGGGGATGAGATTCAGGTTCGCGATAAAGCCAAGAAGTTTACGACTGTGGAAGGCGCGCGCGAGTTCTCCAGCCATCAGCCGGTTGTGGCCTGGCTTGAAGTGGACCGCGACAACCTGAAGGGACGCGTGCTGTCACTGCCGAAGCGCGAAGACATTGCAACGCCGGTGAACGAGCAGCTGATCGTGGAACTGTACAGCAAATAGCACCCGCTGGTTGCTTTTAGCCGGAGCCAGGGCGCGTAATGCGGTTCTGGAGGATGAATCAAGTAAGTGTGGAGAATCATCGAATAGAGTCTCAGCTTGATTCATCACTTTACAAATTTTAGCCAGGAGCTGGTAGCCTCACCGCTAGCGGCTCCTCAATTGCCCGCACCAGATCAGCCTTTCGCCAAGAGCGCATGAGCCAAACGGAGCGGAATTGAAAGGAAAATAAGAAATGGTTCTTTGGAGAGGTTTTCAGAAACCCAAGCGTCTCGCGACCGATACTGAGACGTTAACTGATAAATACGGACGTTTTTACGCGCAGCCGTTTGAACGCGGCTTCGGCACCACCATCGGCAACGCGCTGCGGCGCGTGCTTCTGTCATCCATTGAAGGCGCTGCCGTCACCGCGGTGAAGATTGAAGGCGTGCTGCACGAATTTCAATCGATCCCCGGCGTCGTGGAAGACGCCACTGACATCATCCTGAATCTCAAGCAGATTCCATTCAAGCTGAACGGCGACGGTCCGAAGGCGATTTACCTCAAGACTGACCAGCCCGGCGTAATCACATCCGGCATGGTTGAGGCCGACAGCGACGTGGAAGTGCTGGACAAGAATGTCTACATCGCCACCGTGTCCGAAGGCGGCAAGCTGGACATGGAGATGCGCCTGAAGCGCGGACGCGGCTACGTTTCAGCCGACAAGAACTTTGATGATGACCTGGGTCTGGGATTCATTCCCATTGACTCGGTGCATTCGCCGGTACGCAAGGTGAATTACACGGTGGAAGCCGCACGCCTGGGCCAGATCACCGACTACGATAAGCTCGACATTGAAATCTGGACCAACGGCTCCATTGCCCCGGCGGACGCGCTGGGCCTGGCGGCCAAGCTGCTCAAGGACCACATGACCATCTTCATCAACTTTGAAGAAGAGTTGGAGAGCGAGGCGCGTGGCGAAGAGAAGCCCCAGATCAAGAATGAAAACCTGAACCGCTCCGTGGAAGAGCTGGAGCTTTCTGTGCGCAGCTACAATTGCCTGAAGAACGCGAACATTCAGACGATTGGCGAGCTGGTGCAGAAGACGGAAGCGGAAATGCTCAAGACCAAGAACTTCGGCCGCAAGTCGCTCAATGAAATCAAGGAAATCCTTGCTTCCATGGGTCTCTCGCTGGGCATGAAGATCGACGAGCAGGGGAATGCCGTTCCCGGTCCCACCAGCCAGATGCCCTCGCCAACAATGGCTTCGCTGGGTGGAGTGGAGAACGGCGGAGACGGGCAGGAATTTTAGACCATTTGGTAATTGGGGAATCTGGTAATTGGGTAATTTGAACCCAATTACTGACCCCGGTTACCAAATTACGAAGTTACGCAATTACCAAATCAAGGATTTAGCCATGCGTCATCGCGGAGCAGTAAAGAAACTTGGACGTAACACCAGCCATCGGCGCGCGTTGCTGCGCAACCTGGTAACGTCGCTCATCATGGAAGAGCGGATTGAGACAACGCCGGCGAAAGCCAAGGCCATGCGGCAGCACGTGGAAAAGATGATCACGCTGGGCAAGCGGGGCGATGTTGCCGCGCGACGCCTTGCGGCTGGTTACCTGATGACGCGTGACTCAGTGGACCGCTTGTTTGATACTGTGGCGCCCCGTTTCGGCGATCGCAGCGGCGGATATGTGCGCATCATACACAAAGGCTGGCGAACGGGCGATGGCGCGGAAACCTGCTTTATCGAACTGCTGGGCAGCGAAAAAGTGATTGAAGCAAAGCGCGCCAAGCGGGCGGAAACCCGGGCGAAGCGGCAGGAAGAAATCCGCAAGCAGATGGAAGAAGAACAGCAGGCCGCAGCCGCAGAACAGCCCGGCGGCGGTGAAGAAGAAAAAAAGTAGCTATTCAGTTATCCGGATACTCAACCGCGTCCATTCACGGACGCGGTTTTGTTTTTGCGGGTATAGCTGCGACGAGTGAAGCAACGCAGGGAGAAAGCTGTTCAGGATAGAAGAGGTCGGCAGGCGGCACATCATTACCGGCATCGCGAATGCGCAAGCTCCAGGAGCGCGGCACTTTCATGGCGACAGGCGTGACGACCGAAAGCATGTAACCGCTGGTCGCCGCCTCCGGCCAATCGGAATTCATGATGCCCATTAACGCGCCGCCGGTGGAATTGGCGAGAGTGATCAGTCGATCACTGAAAGTTTCCGGCACCGGCATCAGCCAGGCTGAGAAAATCCCTGATGCGTCATTCGTCTGGTCAGCCACTGGAGGAAGCAGGCCGGCGAGCAACTGCAGGCGCGTGCCATGGCGACGAAACTCCTGCCGCAGTTGTGCGAAGGCTCGCTTGCTCTCATGCTCATTTCCGCTGGTGACTAGAAGAATGGTGTCTCCCGCTTGATGAGGTCCGAAAAGATCCAGGGCCTTCCGGAGAGCGTGACGAAAATCAGAGCCAGGTCCAAGCGCACCGGCCTGTTGCACAAGACGATCAACAGATGAGCTGAGCAGATCATTCTCTGAGATAAATCCCCGTGTAAACTCTGCATGCTGGGCAAAGATTCCGACGGCCACGGGCATGCCCGGGGGTGCCTGAGTCACGAGCTGCACAACGTCCTCAAGAGATTTGCGCTGCGGCCGGTTGCCGACATCCAGCAACACCAGCACCCGGTTCCTGAAGATGGGTTTGACGCCGGTAATGGTCAATTTTGAGTGTCCGAGCGTGGCTTCAAAGTCCGCGGGGGTCAGTCCAAAAAGAAAAGCCCTGGTGTGCGAGTCAAAGGCATTCACCGGCACATGGGTGGAGCACTGCTGGCCGTTGGCAAGCGACGCCAGCATCATTAGAGCAACGCAGCGAAGAAAGTTGATGCGCAACATGGTGCGCAACAGGTTAGCGTTGAATGGAAGCCCTGAAAATCGGTAAAAGTGCTGGACGGGTTAAAACCTTAGTTCTGACCGCGCGGACGCTTCTACTTGGCTGCCGCAGTTGTTGTTGCCTGCGTGGCGCAACCCGGAAGTTGCTCAGGATAGTAGAGCTTGGGATTACGGCCCTCAATGGGCGCGGAATCACTCAATTTGAGTTTCCATTTTTTCGGGAAACGACGTGCGTTGGGGATTTGAACGCCCAGCATGTATCCCTTCCACGGGAAGCCGAAGAGATGTTCTTCATAGACGGTGTATGAGCCCCCGGTTTTTGAAGTGAGAAGATCAAAGGTGGCTTTTTCCCGTTCATGATTGCTCCACATAAAGTCGCGATTCACGCGGCTGAAGGGCTGGCGCAGCATCACCGCCAACCGAGTACCAGAGCGCAGGAACTCTTTTTCCAACTGGTCTGCCGAGCGATGGCTGGCATCATCAAAGGGATCACCGACCAGAAGAATGGTATCTCCTGGTTCATGCTGCCCAAATTGCTGGAGTGCTTCATGCAGAACGTCATAGAGCGCGACATGCTTGCCCAAGTTACTTGTTTCTTCGATCACGCTGTTGATCTCGGCAGTCCGCTCCTTTTCATCAGAGCTGAAATGTTTGGTGAAGACAGCTCGATCGGCATAAATGCCGTAGGCGATCCGTTTCCCATCTTCAGCCTCGCGCGCCATCTTGGTAATGGTCTTCACCTGATAGTCGAGTTTCTCATTGGACTGGATGCCATCGGCCTCAAGAAGGACCAGGAGACGGTTGGAGAATTTGTGCTCCGCGCTTACGACTGGAAGCGCCGTTGAGCCGCTCTGGGCGCTGAAGTCAGCGAGCTTAAGGTTGTCGATCTCCTCACCCGTCTCGTGGTCAATCACGGGGACTACGATGTACGTTGTGCATTCCTGGGCCACGGCCATGGAGGAAAGTAATAAGAGGGAGAGCCAGAGGGATCGCATATGAACATCCTCACAAGCAAACGATTGTGGCGTATTCCGGGCGGGAGTGCAAGCGTCGAAACCGACAGTTAAGGGCAAATGTTGCTATCAAGGTTAACGCGCGTGTCCAGCCAGAGCGGCTGCTAGAATCCCGGCATCATAAACCAATATGACTGACTACACCAGGCTCCCCATCGGCCCGAATGCGCCGCAGCGCGTGAACGCCGTGATTGAGATACCCAAGGGCTCGGTAAACAAATACGAGTACGACAAGCAGCTTCACGTGTTCCGCCTTGACCGTACTCTGTTTTCGCCAGTGCATTATCCCGGCGATTACGGCTTTATTCCGGGCACCCTGGGCGATGACGGTGATCCGCTGGACGTGCTGGTGCTGCTGGAGTCGGCAACGTTTCCCGGGTGCCTGATGGAAGTGCGTCCCATTGGCGTATTGCGCATGCTGGACCAGGGAAAAGGTGACGAGAAGATTCTGGCCGTGGCGGAAAGTGATCCGGTGTATCGCGAGGTGAACGATTACCCGCAGATGTTTACACACACTTTGCGGGAGATTGAGCATTTTTTCGCAATCTACAAGAGCCTTGAAGGAAAGAAGACCGAGATTGCAGGCTGGGACGGGGTAGAGGCAGCGAAAAGAATTATCCTGGAGGGACAAAAGAGACTCGCACCGTGATCCGGTTCAGGAATCAGATCCGGCAATCCACAACTGACCGCAACGGCTTGTATGATTTTCCTGCCAATTCCAGAACAGGAAGGACAGCATGGCCGTTCCCGTATTGCTTCCCACGAAAGCGCAGGATGAGAC
>DATEJX010000193.1:0-31716 GCA_035277785.1 Candidatus Angelobacter sp.
GTACACGTGGCAGGGCAGCAGTTTTGTGAAGGTCTGGACATTCAATACAGACTGGTTTGCACCCGGATCATCGAGTGATTTCTGGGAGCCTGTGTATCACGCCGTGCTGGCGAACGGCGTTCTCTATGACCCAGGCCAGGGCGGAACAATTTTCAAGATCAACAAAACAAATGGGAGCGTGATCAAGCGCATCAACCCTTTTGGAACCACGGTTGATCCGAATACCTATACCGCGTCGCCTCTTACGGCAGACTCTGCAGGCAACATTTACTACAACGTGGTGCAGATCTCCACTCCGCCGACCCAAAGCTTTTTCACCGCGGATGTGGTGAATTCCTGGCTGGTCCGGGTAGCACCCGACGACACGATCACCAAGGTGAGCTACACAACTTTGTTGAGCCAGGCGGTGATCAAGGGCGAAGCTGTGCAGCCGGCAAACGGACGCTGTGATGTGTCGTTCCTCCCCTCACAGTTGCCATTTCCTCCACAGCCCAATGCCAATCCTTCGACCACTCCATGCGGCACGCAGCGCGCAGCTTTGAACATAGCGCCTGCGATTGCTCCGGATGGCACCATTTACACCGTGAGCAAGAACCATTTTGTCACCCGTTACAACTACCTGATCGCGGTTAACTCAAACCTGACGGGCAAGTGGGCTGCATCTTTCCGCGGACGGTTGAATGACGGCTGCGGCGTGAGCGAGCCGATCGGTAACCCGGGCGGGGCAAACGCGAATGGCGGCTGCAATACTGGAGCCACGTTTGGCGTGGATCCCGAAGTCAATGGACCTCCTCCGGCTCGCGTTCTGGACGACTCTTCTTCCAGCCCCACAGTCGCTCCCGACGGAAGCATTCTTTACGGAGCGTATACCCTGTACAACTACGCACAGGGCCACCTGATGCACTTCAGCGCCAATGGAGACTTCCTGAATTCCTTCAATTTTGGATGGGATTCAACTCCGGCGATCTACCCGCACGGTGGAACCTATTCCGTGGTCATCAAAAACAACCACTACAACGGAGGGAGCTACTGCATAGATCCTAACTGGTGCCCGGTGGCGCGCACGAATGCGGACCTCCTGGGACCAGAGTCGTACTTCGTAACCCAGCTCAGCCCGACCCTGAACATCGAGTGGAGCTTCCAGAACACCAACACCCAGAGCTGCAGGCGGAATGCTGATGGCTCGCTGACCTGCGTTTCCGATCATCCCAATGGCTTCGAATGGTGCGTGAATGCACCTGTAGTGGACGCCAATGGAGTTGTTTACGCCAACAGCGAGGACGGGAACCTGTATGCGATTGGGCAGGGAGGCGTGATGTTGCAGCACATCTTCCAGCAGCTGGCGATCGGGGCGGCGTATACGCCTGCCTCGCTCGACTCCAGCGGCAGGATCTACTCGCAGAACGATGGCCATCTGTTCGTAGTTGGCAAGTAGTCTGTTAGATCACTAGTGACATAGAGGAGGCTGAGCTGGCCTCCTCTTTTGTTTAGATGGCCGTAGAGTTTGCAATCCGTGGCAGCAAGAAGGTCGCTTCTAAACATCGCCAAAACATAGCTGTTGCAAGATTGCAAAGCAGCACTACAATAGCGGCGCACAGCAAGGAGAACAGCCATGAAGACCAGAAGCTGGCTGATGATCGCGGCTTTTGCAGGGATATGTGCCTGGGCAGGACAGCAGGGAACTGTTCCTAAGCCTGCGGCGGAAAAGTACTCAGCGCATGCTGAGAATAATGGCGCGAAAATCGGAGCGGCTCGTTTGAGTTCCGGACAGATCATTAAGGCCTTCTCCGTGGACAAGGCTTTTGCGCGCGACGTGACCGAAAATTGTGTGGTGGTGGAAGTGGGTCTCTACCCTGCGAAAGATGGTGCGTTGGAGATTGCTCTTGATAGCTTCGCCCTGCATGTTTCCGGTCAGGACAATGCAGTAAAAGCATCTGCTCCCACCGCAGCCGTGGCGGCCATTCCGTATTATGTCCAGCTTGGAGAGGCATCTGGCGGTGGTGGCGGCGGGATTATGGCTGCTCCGCGTCCGCAGGTTGATTCACCCACCGGAGTCAATCGCGACCCGATCACCGGCATGCCTCGACGCAGTGTTGGCATCCGTCCGCCGGGGACGGATATTGGCGCTGGCGTAGGCGACGGGCAAACAGGGCAGGCTTCTCTTCCGCCTGAGCGCCGGGACCTGGCTTCAAAGATGACAGAAAAGGCTTTGCCGCAGGGCAAAGCGACTGCCCCGGTTTCCGGCTATCTCTATTTTTCTGTGGAGACCAGGAAGGGTGAGAAGTATCAGCTGCAATACACGCTCAACGGGAAGAGCGTGGTGCTGCCGCTGTAGAGCGGACTCCACGCACTACTTCAGCCCCAGCCTCTGCTGCGTAACAGCGATGATTTTTTTCTGCACAGCAGGAATTTTGTCTTTGGCTTCCACCTTGACCACCCGTTGCTCTTCGCGCTCGGCGATGGCCAGATAGCTTTCAAGTACGCGCTTGTGGAAGGCGCGGCTCTCCTTCTCAAACCGGTTTTCGTCATGCTCGCTGTCGCCCGCCTGTTCCTGGTTGCGTCGCCGGGCCCGGTTCACGCTGTGTTCCAGGTCGCTGAGCATCAGGATGGTCAGATCAGGCTTTAGATTGTGGCAAAGGGCTTTGTGGAGTTGCAGCACAACCTCGCTGCCCAGTTCGCGGCCGCCGCCCTGGTAAGCCTCACTGGAATCAGTGAAACGATCACAAAGAACCCATTGTCCTCGGTGCAGGGCCGGGAGAATTTGTTCATCTATGTGCTGGGCGCGGTCGGCGAACATGAGCCCCAGCTCTGCCAGGGGAGAGAGTCCTGAGGTGCGCGAACTCAGCAGAACCGTGCGCAGTTTCTGGCCGAGGTCAGTGCCACCAGGCTCGCGGGTGGTGATCACGTCCAGCCCGCGCTGCCGCAGCCACTGGGCCAGGTTTTCCATCTGCGTGGATTTGCCAACGCCGTCAAGGCCTTCAAAGGTAATGAATTTTCCCCGCGTCCTGGTCACGTTACAGATTTAAACACAAAGGGCGGTGTGCGGGACATTTCGCCGATTTGGCAGAATCGATATCATTAGGCAGAGAGAGACTGGTTATGCGACTCGGCGACTATATTGACGATTACTGCACGCGCTGCAAACGCAGTACTGACCATTCCATTGTGTCCATGATGGGTGAGGAAGTCCTCAAGACGCGCTGCCGCACCTGCGACAATGAACACAAGTATCGCGGCAACAAGGGCGGCAAAAAGGAAATGTCGGCGAAAGAAGCCTTTGACATCCTGATGGCGCGCGCCGGGGCGGGGCAAGCGGAGGCGCCTGCGACTGGGAAGAAGGGACGGAAGAAGAGCTAGCGATTTCTCTCACCGGCGACTTCTTTACTTATTGTTTAACGCCACATCCTGCCCTGTCTCCGTGCATCCGCGGTGAAGTCGCGCTTTACTGATCACGAATCCCGGGACCGCCGCTTTTGCCGGCTGGGGTCGGGTTATGGCAATCAACATTCCAAGCGCTGGCATCTCAGTCTTTCTGTGGTTTTCCCACAGGAGCTGTGATATGCTCCTGTGCGTGTACCACAGGAGCAAGTTTTCCCATGGGTGAATCGAAACTCGATCTGTTGCAGGGAACGCTCGACCTGATGGTCCTGCAGACGCTGGCCGTAATGGGCTCGCTGCACGGCTACGGCCTTGCCCGGCGCATTGAGCAGGTGAGCGGCAATGAAGTTCTGCTCAACCAGGGGACGATTTACGCGTCTCTGGTGCGGCTGCAGCAGCGCGGATGGATCTCCGCAGAGTGGGGTACCTCCTCCAACAATCGCAAGGCGAAGTTCTATTCCATCACCAAAAAAGGACGCAAGCGCCTGGTTGAAGATGCCGAATACTGGAAGCGGCTCTCGAGCGTGATGGGCCGCGTGCTCGGTACGCAGGAAGAAGGTGGGCAATGAGCCTTGATTCGCTTCAACGGTGGCTTCACCGCTCGGTCGCCATGTTCCGTCGAACTCGGCTGGACCGCGAACTGGATGCAGAGCTGTCGGCCCACGTCGAGATGGCGATGGAAGAGAACCTGGAGCGCGGGATGCCTGCCGACGAGGCGCGCCGCCAGGCTCTGATTGACATCGGCGGAATTGAGCAAGCGCGGGAACAGCACCGGCAAGCCCGCGGACTGCAGGCGTTCGATACTTTCTTCCAAGACCTGCGGTATGCAGTGCGCGGAGTGCTCAAGAATCCGGCATTTACGGCTGCTGCGGTTCTCACACTCGCGCTGGGCATTGGCGTGAATGCCAGCATCTTCAGCATGGTCAGCGGCTTTCTGTTGCGCCGGCCGCCGGGCCGCAATCCTGATCGCGTCGTCGTGATCAGTTCCATCAACCCGGCAGGCGGCATGCTTGCTGACGTCAATGGCGTCTCCGCACCGAATTATCTGGCCTGGAGCAGAGCCATTGACTCGTTTCAGAATATCGCCGCCGCGGCTGAAGATGACGGTCGCAGCGCCAGCCTGACCTGGCAGGGACAGACCATCGCGGTGCAATCAGCCGCGGTCACGCCCGAATACTTCAACGTGCTGCAAGTCGCTCCCCTGCTGGGCCGGGTTTTTGCTCAGGGAGATGACCAGCCCGGGCGCGACCACATTGTCATTCTTAGCCACCAGCTCTGGGACCGCGAATTCGGTTCCGATCCATCCATCATTGGCCGCGTGGTCCGTCTCAACCGAGAAGACTACACAGTGACAGGCGTAATGCCGGAGAGTTTCCGTCTGATGGGCTTCACGCCGCAACTCTGGACTCCGTTGGTGCTCAAAGCAGCCGACCAGACCGCGAGCGCGCGCAGGAACCGCCGGATGTATGTCTATGCGCGGTTGAAGCCGGACGCTAGCCTCCCTCAGGTACGGGCGGAAATGGCGACTCTGGCGCAGCGCGCAGAACAGGAGTTCCCCGACACTGAGAAAGGATGGGGGATCGGTGTCCGCACCCTGCCTGATTTCCTGATCTATGTTTTCAATATCCGCAACGCCCTTATCGTGATCATGACGGTGGTGGGCTTGATCCTCCTTATCGCCTGCGCCAACGTGGCCGGTCTTCTGCTGGCGAAGGCGGGGGCGCGCCGCAAGGAGATAGCCATTCGCATGTCGCTTGGAGCCGGCCGCCTGCGCATTGTGCGCCAGTTGTTGACGGAAGGCCTGACCATTGCTCTTCTGGGAGGAGGCATCGGGCTACTGCTGGCGTACTGGGGGATCAAGTTTTTGCGGGCACACATGACGTTCAATCCAGCAGTGAGCGCGGTGCCGTTACGACTTGACTGGAATGTGCTGTTGTTTGCCCTCGCAGTTTCGGTGGTCTCTGCCGTCCTGTGCAGCCTTGCACCCGCGCTCACGGCGTCCAAAACGGACGTTAGTTCCAGCCTCAAGGATGAGACGCGCGCGTCTTCCGCAAGCCGCTCCCACACGCGCCTTCGCAGCATGCTGGTGACCGCCGAAATCGCCCTGGCCCTGCTGCTCATGACCGGGACCGCGCTGCTGCTTCAGGGAGTCCTCCGCGAGCATCGCACGGGCCTGGGTTTTCAGAAGGACCACCTGCTCACCGCCGGCGTGGCGCTCGACGATGGCCGCTATCCTGGCCCAGCGCAGCAAAGGCGTTTTATGGAGGAGTTGCTTCCGCATCTACAGGAACTTCCTGGCGCCGAGTCGGCCGCGGCCGTCTCTGATCTGCCGGCCACCGGTGCCTACCATCTCAGCTTCGTCATTCAGGGCCAGCCTGAACTGCCCCCCGATAAGCGGCCCGGGGCAGTCGACTTCGTCGTGACCCAAGACTACTTCCGCACCGCAGGCATTCCTCTGCTGCGCGGGCGTACCTTTACCATGCAGGACAATGACAGCGGGCCGAGCGTGGTGGTTGTGAACCAGAAGCTTGTGAATCAATATTTCAATGGTCAGGACCCGCTCGGGAAACAGATTCGCCTTGATCTCATCAACGGGGGCAGCGCGGCCGCGTCGTCATCGTCGGCCTCGTCCTGGAGCCGGATCATTGGAGTGGTTGCCAACGTGAAGTTCTACTCGGAGGACTCTCGCTACGAGCCCAACGTCTACGAGCCTTTTCTGCAGCGGCCGGTTTCATCCTTCTCACTGATGATTCGCACAACCTCTGATCCCGAAGGTCTTGCCCCGGCGTTGCGCAAAAGCGTGGCACAGGCTGATGCCGAGCTTCCCTTGAGCCGCATCGGGAGCATGTCCTCCATCATTGAACAGCAGGGAAGCGGCGATATGCTCTTCGCGCAGATGCTGGGGGCATTTGCGCTGCTGGCCCTGACGCTGGCAGCGATCGGAGTCTACGGTCTCATCGCGTACTCGGTGGGCCAGCGTACGCACGAAATCGCCATCCGTGTGGCTTTGGGCGCCAGAGGCGTTGATGTGCGCCGGATGGTACTGCGGCAAGGACTGAAGATGGCGTGCGTCGGTGCGGCGATTGGATTTATCGCGGCGGTGCCGCTGCCCAGAATCTTCGCTTCGATGTTCGAAGGGCTGAAGACCAGCTACCCGCAGACATTTGTGCTGGTGCTGATCCTGATTCTGATGGTGGCCGTGCTGGCGACATACATTCCGGCTTACCGGGCTTCAAACATTGACCCAATGCGGGCGCTGCGCAGCGAATAGAACTTTACCCAGGAAGGTGAGAAGGAAAAAGGCAGAACCGCACACGGCACGCTGCGAACGGCCCCGACAGCATTCTGGCGAACCGCATGTCTGGGGCTTGACGACCCGGTAAGCAGGATAAGCAGCCAACACGGAGGGCGGACTTATGGGCCAGACGTAAGATTTAGGGCTCGATCGGAGCGGACTCGATGCAGCCTGTTATCTGCGCAATGGCGAAAACACTTTGAGAGTTGATCAACGCTGCTGCAGGCCATTGTTCGATTGAGATCAGGGTTCAACTGACTTGAAGGGCGCGTCAGCAGTGGCCGTACGGAAGTCCATGGTTTCGCGATTTGGGTGCGCTCTGTCGTAGTCAAGATATGAGGGGAAAAGTTCTTGCCGGTCCTGCAGCAATTCGCCGGCATCTTCATTCGCGGTAAGGAAAGCACAGAATTTCTGCAGCAACGCAGCTTGCGGACTGTACTGTTCCAGCCAGAGAAACTGGCCTTGCTCATTGATCTCAAGGAACCACCACTGGCCGCGGCGGTCGACGGCAAAATCTGCCGAACCAAAGCAGATGCCGGCAGCTTCCGCAAAAGCGATCAGACCATCCTTGACTTCAGCAGGTGTGGCGATGATCTGCACGTCAAGGTTATTTATTGCGGCGTCATAACGCCAGTCCAGCGAATTGGCCGGAGTGCGCAAGGCGAATGAAAAAGTGAGTGCGTAATCGACATTTTCGTTTCATTAGTCCACAACGATCACTTCCTGAGCTGCTATCCTGTTTTGTTCGACACTCACGTGCGCAAAATCTGAGGAGCTCATGGCCGCACTGATTGATGCCATCGACATCAAGCGCAAGATGTTTTTTGAGTTTGAAAACACTCCCTTCCATTGCCTGGACGTGGAGGTATCCACGCCCACGGCGCGGGGCGGGCAGACGCTAGTCCGCATTAAGATGCGCAACCTGATTACACGCGCGGTTTTCGACAAGACGTTCAAGGCCAGTGACAAATTCAAGGAGCCGGACCTGGAGATGGTCCCGGCATCGTACCTTTACGGTGATGGCGATGGCTTCTACTTTATGGACCAGGAGAGTTTTGACACCCTCAAGCTCTCCCGGGACATGATTGGCGATGCAAGTGACTTTCTGGTGGAAGAGCTGATTATCCAACTGCACAAGTACAATGGCAACCCCATTGGCATGCAGTTGCCGCCGCACGTCGAGATGACAGTGACGCACACTGAGCCCGGCGTGAAGGGCGATACTTCCAGTGGCAGCGTGACCAAGCCCGCGACGCTGGAAACCGGCCTGGAGATTCGCGTGCCGCTCTTCATCAAAGAAGGCGAAAGGGTGAAAGTGTCCACGGAGACGCGGGAGTTCGCGGGACGAGCCTGACGGGCAGCAAGTTGGCCGTGAGGAAGAGCAAAACCTTACCACTGATGACGCAGATAACACTGATTCTCGATGATGGAAGTGCGACCTAAAAGTTCGCTTAGCAGTGGCCAGCGAAAAGCCAGCCGTATATTTCAATCGCCGACCTCGCGCCTCATCGCCGTGATTGAAACGAGAAAAATCTCTCAGCCTTGCGACAATGTCGCCAGGCGATACTTGCCATCATTGTGGCTGTGGTTTTAATCTGGTGCGCTGCTCGGGAGAGCACTCAATCATGATGAGATCCTTGAAACAAATCATTCCCCTTATTCTGCTCCTCACTGCACTACCCGGATTGGCCCAGAAACATAAACGAGCGGCCACACCGGCTGCGGCAATACCGTCGCAACCGATCAAGTTGATGGTGGATGCGACGCAGGCGCCGCAGAAGATCCTGCATGCTCAAGAGCAGATTCCGGTCACGCGCGGGTCGGTGACGCTGGTGTATCCAAAATGGATTCCCGGCGAGCACGGTCCCACCGGGCCCATCACGGACTTCACCGGCCTTGAAATCTTTGCCGGCGGCAAGCGGCTCACGTGGCGGCGCGATTTGGTGGAGATGTATGCGTTCCACGTGGATGTTCCGCAGGGCGTGACGAGTCTTGAAGCAAAATTTGATCTGGTGATGCCGGCGCCACCGGAAGGGTTTTCGTCAGGAGCTTCAGCGACAACGCAGCTTCTGGTGCTGAGTTGGAACCAGGTGGTGCTCTATTGGCAAGGTGCAAAAAGTGATGATGTAACGGTGCAGGCCGGGGTCAAGCTGCCGGCGGGATGGCATTATGGAACGGCGCTGCAGGCGCAAAATGAATCGCCGGCCGGCAATACGCCAGGAGAGATCAGTTTCAAGCCAGTATCTTTGACCATGCTGGTGGATTCGCCGGTGCTTTCCGGCGCGCATTTCCGGCGCATACAGCTTTCGCCGGGGCCAATTGAGCACTACATCGATGTTGCGGCTGACAGCGAAGCTGCGCTGGCTATGCCGCAGGAGACGATCGACCAGTACAAGAATCTGGTTGCGGAAACCGGGGCGCTTTTTGGCGCGAGGCACTATCTGCACTACGACTTCCTGCTGACATTGAGCGATCACACGGCGCACTTCGGTCTGGAGCACCACCAGTCGAGCGATGATCGCGTAGCCGAACGCACCATGATTGATGACGATATGCGGTGGCTTGCGGGTGGTCTGCTGCCGCACGAGATGACACATTCGTGGAATGGCAAATATCGGCGGCCGGCCGGGCTGGCCACTCCCAATTATCAGGACCCCATGAAGGGCGATTTATTGTGGGTCTATGAGGGGCTGACCGATTATCTCGGCTACATTCTTGCAGCGCGCAGCGGGCTGTGGACCAAGCAGGAGTTTCTTGACGAAGCCGGAGAAGCAGCAGCCGCGCTTGACCATACACCGGGACGAAGCTGGCGCCCGCTGCAGGACACTGCGGATGCAGCGCAGCTTCTCTATGGAGCGCCAGATGAATTCGAGAGCTGGCGACGGAGCGTGGATTACTACCCCGAGGGATTCCTGATCTGGCTGGAAGCAGACACGGTAATTCGCGAGCAGACGCACGGCCAGAAGTCTTTGAACGACTTCTGCCACCTGTTCCATGGTGGACAGAACACACCGCCGGAAGTCGTGCCATATACGTTTGAAGATCTCGTGAAAGCGCTCAACCAGGTGATGCCCTATGACTGGACCAAATTCCTGCGCGACCGGCTCGATTCATACGGCCCGGGAGCGCCGTTGGGAGGCATTATCAACGGCGGCTGGAAGCTGGTTTATGACGAGCATCCCAGCGAATACACCAAAGCCATGGAAAAAACCCGCAATCAGGTTGACGCCAGATTTTCCATAGGACTGGCCCTGAACGACAAGGGTGAAATCAGTGACGTGATCATGAACAGCCCGGCGTGGAAGGCAGGAATTGCTCCGGGATCAATTCTGCTGGCAGTGAACGGGCGCAAGTACACGCCGGACATCCTGCGTGATTTTCTGGCGGAGAGCAAGACCAGCAAGACGCCGCTGGAACTGCTGGTTTCAGATGGTGATTTTTACAAGACGCATTCACTTGATTATCACGACGGTGAGAGATATGCGCATCTGGTTCGGGATGAATCAAAGCCGGATGTGCTGAGTGAAATATTGAAACCGGTGGCGAAATAAGCAGGGGAGGCTCGGGTACTTGGTATTTGGAACTTGGCGTAACACCAAGTACCAACTTCCAAGTACCAAGTAGCGAACTTATATTCCTGCGAACAAATCGGTCTCCGTCTCAACTTTTCGTGGCTGAGAGGAAGCGGCGAGGGCGAACAGTTCCAACCGTCCGCGGCGGCGCACGGTATCTTCGAAGAATCCGAATAGCGGCGCTTGCGAAGTATGACACTTGAAAGCAGCGATCTTGGCCTCAAGTTCATGGGGAGCGAGTTCAATAATGGCAGACGATGGCGGCAACGAGACCGGTTGACGGTCCGGCATGGTGAACAGGGCCGTGCCGTAATAAAGTTTCTTGGTCTGGTGCGGAGTGAGCCCGTTCTGCAACTGGTCAGGGAAGCGGTTGGTGCGTCCGGCCCAGTGGAATGCCATGGTGGCAAAGACGGAAACCATGGAATGGTCAGGATGCGCGGTAATTGCGCCTTCCGGGCCCATGGTCATGATCACGTCGGGCTTCAGTTCCCGGACGTGACGGGTGAGATCAGCAACTGTGGTATGGAAGTTCTGGTGGTCTAGTTTGCCGTCAGGATAGTCGAGCACCGTGCCCCGGGTAACCTTCAAAAGCTTGCATGATTCCGCGAATTCCTTGCGCCGGGCTGCGGAAAGTTCCGCGTCTGACTGTGCTCCTCCGCGATGCGTGGCCGCCTGGCCGGGCGTGAGACAGATGACGTGAGTTTCTACTTCCCGTTCAGCGTAGCGCAGCAGAGTACCGCCAAAACCGCCGGCTTCATCGTCAGGATGGGCGGTAAAACAGAGCAAGCGAGGCATCTTCTTTGGTCTCCCGGTTTTCTTAATTGATGGCAGTTCTTGTGTATCACGAGCAGCCCGAATTGCGCCACAAACACAGGTAAGGCAGGGAAGAGTTATGAGAACGAAGCGTTTGACCAAGCTTACGGCGACGCTGCTGGCATTTGCGTTGCTGGCCATTCCCGCGTGGCCGAATTCGGCAGTTGATGTTGCGCCAAGCTTGCGCGGCGTTATTCCGGCCGGATATCAGGTGATCCGGTTGCAGCCTTCTGGTACAGTAATTTCGTTGCTCGGGTTGATTGAGTGTCCGGAGATCAAAGGCGCGAGGCAGGTCTCAAAAGGGCTTGATTCAAGAATCGTGCTGCCCGACGGGAACACAATGCAACGGTTTCCCCGCCATTTCAGCTTTCGCATCACAGCTTCTCTGCGCAAGACCGTGATTGATCCGCCGAGCGCCTCGCTCCAGTACTCGCATGATCCGTTTGATCTGCTTCTTGGCTTGAAATTCAAGCTGCGCGACTACGACGCGCTGGTTTCGAAGGAACTCAAGCCTGAATCTGTAAGGATGATTGGGGTTCCCGCAGACATTCCTTACGATGAGAGGGTCTTCCGGGTGAGCTTTGATATTGGAGAGCGTCCGGTGACTGACCGCTTCATGCTGGAGATTTATACGGCCGATGGCGAGCAATTAGGGCGCTTCTGCTTTGAACTGCTGTAGGAATTGGCACATAGCGCGAGCATAAGCAGCGGACTGAATCAGAGGGTTTAGCTCTTGACTGGCACCGGAACGGTTGTGGCAGCGGGCGCTTGCGCGATTTCTTGCGTCTGCGTGGATGGGAACCACTCACGGATAGTGGGCAGGGCAGCCCGGCAAGCCACTTCGCCGGCACGAATCAAGTCTGTAGCGCGGGCAAAGTCGTCATAGCCGAAGTCGCCAATTTCAGGTTCCAGCACAAGATCAGAGGCAGCACGCCAGGGACCGCACATCCTGTCCTGGGCAATGGAGAAGCACTGGCCGATGACATCAAAGACGTGACGCGGGCCCCGCGGCTTTACCCAGTGAGCGGCAAGATGAACCGAAAGGACGCGCTCGGCGCCCATTTCGCGCAGCGGCATCGCTGGGACAGCGTGAGCCAGAAGGCCATCCACCAGGAGTTGCGAACCTATCTGTACCGGCTGAAACATTCCTGGATAAGCACAGCTTGCACGCACAGGATTCACCAGATCGCCGCTGGTGAAAACGGCCGGCTCTCCCGTAATGATGTCCGTGGCTGCAACGGCGAGCGGAATCTTGAGTTCTTCAAAAGTTTTGCAGCGGAGAATCTTGCCTAAGAAAATGGACATCTTGTCGTTGCTGAAAAGCCCAAAACGAGAAAACGTCCAGCGGGAGAAATCCTTAAAGCGCACCAAGTGGGCGATCTCTTCCAGTTCCTTGGCCGAAATACCGCTGGCATATCCCGCGCCCACCACGGAGCCCACGCTCGTGCCGGCAAGAAAGTCAATGGGGATCTGCTCTTCTTCCAGCACCTTGAAGACGCCAATGTGGGCCAATCCGCGGGCGAAGCCGCCGCCAAGCGCCAAACCGAGTTTGGGCCTGCGAGAAGGTGCAGGAACGGGGGTCAATGGAGGGATCGGGCGGGTCAGTTCGCGTCCGAACGCCCTTACTGACTTAACAATGGCTCTTATCGGATTTTTCACCGAAACTCCCTTGGCGCCGTCATTCCCGACCGGTCAAAAGCCAGCGGGGCCGTTCGTGCAGCACACATTGTAAGATGCACCCAACCAAATTAAACGATGCAGTGACCTACTAGTTCCATCTATTTTGTCGCAAATTAGCGCGATTTCCAGCCCATTTTGGGCTGCTGCAGCAGCCGTAATGGGTGACCTCGGTAACTTCTTGGTGCAAGAAAGTTGATCCTTTTTGAAACGCCTTTCTATCTTGTTGGCTTCAAATAGAATGCTAGAGTTCATACTTTCTCCATGTTGCGCGAATTCTCAGCCGGCGCTCTGGTCTTGCGCCAAATGCGAAATCAATGGTGGGCCGCAGTCATTGAACCCGGTCGCGACGGCGAGCCTGAGGACCGCAAACATACGGTGGCCCTGCCCAAAGGCAATATTGATTCCGGGGAAAAACCTGTCGATACGGCGGTTCGCGAGGTGTGGGAAGAAACCGGCCTGCGTGCCCGCCCCATCACGAAACTGGCTGATATTAAATATGTTTACCTGCGGAAATGGTCAGATAACGCCCGCATTTTCAAGGTGGTGAGCTTCTTTCTGATGAAATATCAGTCAGGGCAGATCGGGGATATAACTCCGGAGATGCGGCATGAAGTGCGCCGGGCGTGGTGGATGCCGCTGGAGGAAGCAGCACAAAAGCTGACCTATCCTGGGGAAAAGAAGATGGCGGCAGAAGCGCTGAAATATGTCGAATCACATCCTGACGTTTTTTGATCAGCATTTCGACAAATCCGGCGCAAGTCGAATAAAATAAAGGGAAAGTGCACGTTGTTCTTGACTGAATGAATGTTCATTCATTACAATCACAGGCGTTCATCAAGGCAGCAAGTCCGTCGTTTATTAACTCGTTCTTTCCGCTTTGACATGCGCCTTCCCCAAAACGCAAGATGGTTGGAGATAAGTTTGCCTGCGAACTCAAGCATCGCCGCTCCTCACAAACCAGGAAATAAGAACTGCTATTATGCTGGGCGTCTTGAGACTCGCCTTCTTATCGCTTTTATCCTTCCACAGGAGTCGCTCTCATGAGCCAATCTGCGGTTTCTACTCCCTTGCCGGTTCCCACTGGTTCCACGGGCGTTCAGCCTGACGGGAAAGGCGCGAAAACGGCCCTTCAACGCATCAATAAAGTGGCCGTGTTAGGCGCCGGTACCATGGGTGCGCGCATTGCCGCTCATTTTGCCAATGCAGGAATCCCTTGTGTCCTGCTGGATATAGTTTCACCGGATGCTGTCCAGAGCACAGATAAATCCGCGCGCAACAAGATTGTGGCTGCGGGCCTGGATGCTGCCGTGAAGTCAAAGCCGGCGGCGTTTTTTCAGAAGGGACTGGAACGGCTGGTTACCATCGGCAATTTCGAAGACGATATGAAACTGCTGGCGGACATCGACTGGATCATTGAAGCAGTTGCCGAGAATCTGGACATCAAGCGTGGCCTGCTCAAGAAAGTGGAAGCCGTACGCAAGCAGCGCAGCATTGTAACCACCAATACAAGCGGCCTGCCGGTGCACAGCATCGCGGAAGGCTTCAGCGAGGATTTTCGCCGTCACTGGTTCGGGACGCACTTCTTCAATCCTCCGCGCTACATGCGGCTGCTGGAGATCATTCCCACGCCGGAAACGGATCCTGCCGCCATTGAGGCGGTTTCCCATTTCGGCGACGTTCGCATGGGCAAGGGAATTGTGGTGGCCAAAGACACGCCCAACTTTATTGCCAACCGCATTGGGACTTACGCCGGCCTGAACGTGTTTCGCGTGATGCAGGAAATGGATCTGACAATTGAAGACGTTGACGCGCTGACCTCGAGCGGGGGATGGACGAAAAATCCCACGTTCCGCACGCTCGACCTTGTAGGCCTCGACGTGCTGGCAAGCGTAGTGAAAAATTTCAGCAAGAATGTGCAGGACGAACGCAGTGACCTGAAGCTGCCTGAATTCTTCGCCACCATGATCGAGCGCAAGTTGCTCGGCGACAAGACCAAGGCGGGCTTCTACAAGAAGGTAAGAAGCCCACAGGGCGAGGAACGCCAGGCCATCGACTGGAAGACCCTTGAGTATCACCCGGCGCAAAAGCCAAAGTTTCCCGCGCTCGAAATGACAAGAAACATTGAGGATATGGGTGAGCGTCTGCGCAGCATCCTGAACGGCGACCCGCGCGACAAAGCAGTGAAATTCATCTGGACCACGGTCTCAGAGATGTGGACGTACTCGGCCAATCGCATTCCTGAGATCGCGGACACAGTAGTCGAAATCGACCAGGCCATGCGCATGGGGTTCAACTGGGAGGTTGGCCCCTTCGAGGTTTGGGACATGGCGGGCGTGGAAGCCACTGTCGCCAAAATGAAGGCGGAGGGCAAGCCGGTTGCGGCCAATGTTGAAAAGCTTCTCGCTGCCGGTGCTAAGAGCTGGTACAAGGATGATCCCGCAGCGCCTTCCGGCCGCGCCTACTTTGATCTGCGCACCGGACAGTACATGCCTGTGCCGGTGGCGGAAGGCGTGTGGTCAGTGCAGGTGGCCAAGAAGTCGCATGGAGTGGTGAAGAAGAATCCTGGCGCGTCGCTCATTGATCTTGGCGATGGCGTGGGCTGCATTGAGTTCCACAGCAAGATGAACGCGCTGGGCGGCGATATTGTGCAGATGGTCGCGCAGGCACTCAAGACCGGCGGCGTCGGTGATCAGTTCGAAGCTTTTGTGATTACCGGCGATTCTCAGAATTTCTCCGTCGGCGCCAATTTGATGATGCTGATGCTGGCGGTCCAGGAAGAAGAGTGGGATGAGATCGACCTGGCTATCAAACAGTTCCAGGGCATGACCCAGGCCATCAAGTTCTGTACCCGTCCGGTCGTGACAGCCTCATTTGGCATGACGCTGGGCGGGGGCTGCGAGATCAACCTGCATTCGGCAGCACGCCAGCCGCATGCCGAACTTTATGAGGGATTGGTTGAGGTCGGCGTCGGCCTGCTGCCGGGTGGCGGCGGCTGCAAAGAGATGCTGCTGCGGGCCGTCGATAACGCAAGGGCCATCCGTCCTGAGGGCCGTGCAGAGTCAGTGGAATTGATGGAAGGCATGAAGCGCATTTTTGAGATCATCGCCATGGCGAAGGTCTCAACGTCAGCTTATGAGGCGCGTGATCTTGGTTTCCTTTCTCCCGGAGACCTGATCACCATGAACCGCGAGCGCATTTTGAGTGATGCCAAGGAGCGCGCTTTGGACCTTGCCAGCGCTGGCTACAAAGCCCCGGTTCCGCGTAGCGATATCCCGGCTCCGGGCGAGAATGTGCTTGCTACCTTGAAGCTTGGAATCCATCTAATGAGGCAGGCGGAATACATCAGTGACCACGATGTGAAAGTTGCAACCAAAGTGGCTGAGGTTATCTGCGGTGGAAACGTCTCCCCGGGAACTCCGGTGAGCGAGCAATACGTCCTTGATTTGGAACGTGAAGGATTTAAATCTCTTTGCGGCGAGAAGAAGACGCAGGAGAGGATTCAGTTTACGTTGAAAACCGGAAAGCCACTGAGGAACTGAGAAATCGCCGAGATCGCGCGTCATCTCCGTCATCGCGCGTGATCGGGTATTGGAAACGAGAGCCGTGGGGGCGAATGAATCGAGAGCCTCAGAGTGTCGGCGGCACAGACTAGCAGCCAGAAGCTAGTAGCTAGGAGCCAATTTATGAGAGAAGCAGTCATTGTAAGTTCAGTTCGTACCGCAGTGGGCAAGTCAGGAAAAGGTGCGCTGCGCACCACGCGGCCTGACGATCTGGCCGCGGTGGCCATCAAAGGTGCGCTTGAGCGCGTTCCCCAGATTAATCCAAAAGAAATTGAAGATGTGATCATCGGCTGTGCCACGCCGGAAGCCGAACAGGGGATGAACGTCGCCCGGATTGCTTCGCTTCGCGCGGGGCTGCCGGTGGAAGTTTCCGCGATGACGATCAATCGTTTCTGCTCCTCCGGCTTGCAGGCAATTTCGCTGGCGGCAGATTCTGTCATGGCTGGCCGGGCCGAGATAGCCATCGGCGGCGGCACGGAATCCATGAGCATGATCCCCATGGGTGGCAACAAGGTCTCGGCCAATCCGTGGCTCGTCAACAACTATCCTGATACCTATCTCTCCATGGGGCTCACGGCGGAGCGACTGGCCAACAGGTTTGGGATTACCCGTGAGCAGGCAGATGAGTTCTCCCTGAATAGCCACAAGAAGGCTCTGGCAGGCATTACAGCAGGAAATTTTGAAGATGAGATCGTGCCCGTTCCGGTGAGCTTTACCACGCCCAACGGATCCAGACCCAAGCGCATTGATATCACATTCAAGGTGGATGAAGGCCCACGCGCCGATACGACAATGGATGCTCTGGCCAAGCTTAAGCCGGCATTTCATGCCAGGGGAACCGTCACGGCTGGAAATTCATCGCAGACTTCGGATGGTGCAGCGGCGTCTGTGATTATGTCCGCTGACAAGGCCCGGCAGCTCGGCATAAAGCCATTAGCGCGATTTGTGGCCTTCGCTACGGCTGGCTATAAGCCGGAAGAAATGGGATTAGGCCCGGTCTATGCGATCCCTAAAGTACTCAAGATGACAGGGCTCAAGCTAGAAGACATTTCAGTAATCGAGTTGAATGAAGCCTTTGCCGCGCAGGCGCTTTCCGTCATCAAAGAAGCTGGATTGGATATTAACAAGATCAACCCGAATGGTGGCGCGGTTGCCCTGGGGCATCCTCTGGGTTGCACCGGCGCCAAGTTGACGGCGGCGATCATCCGTGAGTTGAAACGTAAGAATGGGAAATACGGCATTGTGACCATGTGCATCGGCGGCGGCATGGGAGCAGCTGGGATTATCGAGAACTTGAATTAGCACGACAAAGGGAGGAAGAGGACGAGTGCTTTTCTCTGAAATCTCGAGCGAAGCGAGAGATCCCTATGATCGCCAAGCTTTGCATTGGCAAACCGAAACATTATTCAGGAGATAGGGATCCCTCACCTGCAAAAAGGCGGCAGGTTCGGGATTGCAGAAATGACGTTTGTGTTCCTTCGTGTCCTTTGTGTTTAAAAAAGAGGAGAGCCTATGGCGACAGTAGCGGTCCCAAACAAAACCAAACTCAAAGGTGGCAGCTTTCTGATAGAAGAGTACACCACAGAGCAGGTATTCACGCTGGAAGATCTGAGCGAGGAGCACAAGCAGATTGTGCAGACGACGCAGGACTTCGCGAAGAATGAAATCCTGCCCAACGCGGAAAAAATTGAGCACAAGGAGTTCGCGGTGACGCGCGAACTCATCCGCAAGGCCTGCGAGATCGGCATCGGCAACGTGGATATTCCCGAAGCTTACGGCGGGTCCGACATGGACAAGATCGCGTCTGCCATTATCGCTGAGCACATATCTGTGAATGGCAGCTTCAGCGTGGCTTTCGGTGGACATGTGGGAATCGGGACTCTGCCAATCGTCTACTTCGGTACGACAGAGCAGAAGCAGAAGTACCTGCCCAAGCTGGCTAGCGGGGAATGGATCGCCGCGTATGCACTGTCGGAATCTACGTCCGCTTCTGATGCCATGAACCCGCGCACCAAGGCTGTGCTTTCACCCGACGGCAAAGAATGGATCCTGAACGGCGAGAAGATGTGGATCACTAACGGCGGATTCGCCGACGTATATATCATCTTTGCCAAAGTCGATGGCGAGAAATTTTCTGCATTCATTGTGGAGCGCACGTCTCCCGGATTCCAGAATGGCGCCGAAGAAAAGAAGATGGGCATCCGCGGCTCTTCCACGACACCGATCATCCTGAATGATTGCCGCGTACCCAAAGAGAACCTTCTGGGCGAAATCGGCAAAGGTCACATCATTGCTTTTAATACACTCAACATCGGTCGCTACAAATTGGGCGCCGGCGTGGTGGGCGGGGCACGTAACTCTTTGAATAATGCAATCGGTTATGCGAAACAGCGCAAGGCGTTCGGCAAAACGCTGTCTGAGTTCGGCATGATCAAAGAGAAAATTGCCAACATGGCTGCCAGCATCTTCACCGGCGAGGCGATGTCTTATCGCACAGTAGGAATGATTGATGCTGCGATGGGAGAGATCGATAAGAACTCGCCTGACGTGTACAAGCAGACCGCGAAGAACATTGAGGAGTACGCGGTGGAGTGTTCCATCCTGAAGGTCTTCGGGTCAGAGATGCTTGATTACGTCGTGGACGAGACGGTGCAGATCTACGGCGGCTACGGATTTGTGGAAGAGTATCCGGCGGAGCGGGCCTACCGCGACTCGCGTGTGAACCGCATCTTTGAAGGCACCAATGAGATCAACCGCATGATCATCACAGGATGGCTTTTGAAGCGTGCCATGAGCGGACAGCTTGCTCTCATGCCTGCCATCAAGAAGCTGATGGACGAAATTATGTCCGGACCCAGCACAGCGGAACCGTTGGAAGGGTCATTGGCAGCCGAACGCACCCTGGTAGCGAACGCAAAGAAAGCCGCGCTGATGCTGGCCGGGGCAGCGTCACAGAAGTACATGATGGCCATTGCTGATCAGCAAGAGATACTCGCCGCAATTGCCGACATGGTGATCGATATCTTTGCCATGGACTCGGTCGTGCTGCGCACGCAGAAGTTCATCGAACGCCAGGGTGAAGCGAGGTCTCAGTTGGCCATCGCCATGACGCAGGTCAGTCTGGCCAAATCAATGGACAGCGTGGAAGCTTCAGCACGAAAGGTTGCTGCTGCCGTTGCTGAAGGTGACATGCTGCGTACCCAGCTTGTGATCTTGCGCAGACTTTTCAAGTACGAGCCGTTCAATACGATCGCTCTTACGCAGCAGATTGCGAACCGGGTGCTGGAAGCGGGAAAATACGTTACGGCTTAGAAGCAACAGAATTATCTATCGAGCCCTGCTTGCGCTGCGAGCAGGGCTTTTTGTTTGAGGAGCGATGTGTTGAGAGTACCGGTTTGAGTGACCCGGCCTGCTGCCAGGCTAAGCGGAATTTTGTTGCATCGCTCCAAGCAGCCTCTTCATCTGAAAGCGCATGGCTACCACCACCGCAACCAGCACAGAATGCAGTCGCATCGCAGAACAGCTCCGCCGCGCTTTTGCAGGCGAGGCATGGCATGGTCCTTCCCTGAGCGAGCTTCTTTCCGATGTGAACAACAAACAAGCAAATTCCCGGCCTTTGGCGGCAGCACACTCGATCTGGGAGTTGACGTTGCATATCAGCGTTTGGACGGCGCACGCCAGGGCAAGCATGAACGGCGTGCCAATGCCTCAGTTTGTGGCGAACATGCCACCGGAACAGAACTGGCCCGAAATAAAAGATCCGGGTCCGGGGGCGTGGAGGCAGACAGTCGACAACACGTTCCGCGCAGGAAAGGAACTGGCTGCCGCAATTGAGAACTTCGGCGACGAGCGGTTGGGAGAGACTGTTCCGGGACGCGACTATGCGTTTTACAATCTCTTTCACGGGATTGTTCAACACTCCATCTATCACGGCGGGCAGATCGCCATTCTTAAGAAAGCCCTGGGTACACCAGAGTAGTTCTTGTCCGGACAGGTTGGTCTGGGTTAGATTGCTTACAAAGCTTTATGTGCCCAGACAATTCAACGCATAACCTCACGGCTTCTGAGGTGGAATCCGCGGTGCGCCGTGTTTGGGAGCTTTTTGCCTCGAAGAAGATCGATCAATGGCAAAGCTTCTATGCTGACGTCGCCAGCGTTTTCGGTACTGCCTCCAAGCGTCCGGAACCGGCTCGCTTAGTGGTGTTGCGCCGGCAACGCGAGTACCTCACCAACGCAACCAAGGTCGTGGTTCATGTGGGGAAAGTGGATGTGGAGGTGATTGGCCCGGATTGCGCCGTTGCAGCCTACACTATGCAACTCGATGCTGAGCAGATTGCCAAGCTTTCCGCCGCTGGACAGAAAGAACACGAGGAGCATCTGGAAACTGCCCGTGTAACGCACGTTTTTCAGCGCGACAGCGACGGCAGCCTGCGCATTGTGCACGAGCACATTTCAGCGGCAACAATATGACCCTGATGCTTTGAGACTTACGACTTGCTGAATACCCGTCCGGTCATTTCCTGCGCCGGTGCGCCGCCGGTCATCTGCTGCGCTATGACCAATTCACGCGCCGCTGGACGGAGCGCCGGCCACCGTAAGCCGAATATAATCCCGCCGATCACGCCGATAATTCCGCCCGTCGCAACAGTCCAGGGCGCACCGATCTTGTGGGCCACACTTCCGGCCAGCAATGCACCGAACGGCGCCATTCCCATGAACATCATGGAATAAACGGCCATGACGCGGCCGCGAAGCTGGTCTGGGACCATGCTTTGGATCAATGTATTGGACGAAGCCATCTGCACCATCACGAAAAATCCTGCCGGGACGAGCAGCAACGCAGAAAGCCACAGCAGGCGCGAGAATGAGAACACAATGAGGGCGACGCCAAAACTGGAACATGCGACGGCTACCCAGCGTCCCAACCCCTGCAGGCTCTTCTTCATGGCCAGCGTGATGGCCCCGCCCAGAGCACCAAGCCCGGAGCAGCCCATCAGCAATCCCAAAGCAGTTGCGCCGCCGTGCAGAATGTCTTCCGCGAAGATAGGCATGAGCACTGCGTAAGGCATCGCGGTAAAGCTCACCAGGCCCAGCAGGATCATCAGCGTGTGGATTGGACCGGTATGAATCACAAACTTAAAGCCCTCAATAATGTTCTGCAGCGGCGAACCTTCAATAGTGAGGCGCGGCCGCTCCATCGTCATCATGAGCAATCCAGTAATTACCGCTATAAAGCTCACGGCATTCGCGAAGAAGCACCATCCTTCGCCGATCGCCGCCACCACAATTCCGGCCACGGCAGGTCCCACCACTCGGGCCCCGTTGAACATGGAGGAATTCAGGGCAATTGCGTTGACCAGATCGTCGCGTGAGACCATGTCCACCAGAAAGGCCTGGCGCGCGGGAATATCAAATGCATTGACCACGCCCAACAGCGCCGCCAGAACCATGAGCTCCCACACGGTGATGAGATGGGTAAGCGTCAGGCCTGCCAGAATGAACGCCAGAACCATCATGGATGATTGGGTTACGACCAGGATGGTGCGTCTGTTGTAGCGGTCGGCAACCGCCCCGCCGATTGGGGCCAGCAGGAACACGGGAATCTGACTGGCGAATGCGACCGTGCCCAGCAGCAGCGCCGACCCAGTAAGCCGGTAAACAAGCCAGGATTCTGCCACCTGGTCCATCCATGTACCGATCAGGGAAATGAGTTGTCCGGAAAAGAAAAGCTGGTAATTACGATGGCGAAGTGCGCGCAACGCAGAAGGCCATCTCGATTTTTGTGATGTTTCCGAAGCAGTATCAGCCATTGCGGGTCAGAAGCTTGGATGCAGGCACGGAAAAAAGGAATCGTGCTCTGCACATATATCTTAATTCAAGGTAGTTAGGTGGAAATACTTCGCGCAGCTCACAGCTGTTTGACGGAGAATCACTGCATTTACATCACCGACCAGACCTGGCCTGATGCGCCAGGTTGGACCTTCCGGTTTTCAGGAGTTCATGTGAAGTATCGATTCCCTGTGTTTTCAGCAGCCCTGTTCGTTGTATTTGTCGCGATCGGCGCATCCGGTCAGAGCCTGCCGGATTTTTCCAGCGTGAAAGATTTGCCTTCCACCGGTCGGGTTTCGCCAACGTATCAGCGGTTGAAGCCGCTCTCGATTCATGGCCAGCCTGATTTCCTGGACACTACAACGAAAGTTGTGGCGCCGGCCGCTCAAGCGGCAACGCCCGCCAGCCTGGCGCATGTGATTTCTGTGCCAAACTTTCAAAGCTCTTTCAGCAGCCGGGGCAAGACATGGCCATTTACCATGATCGGCTCCTCGCCATCAGGCGGAGCATCTACCGCATTGCCTGCGAAAATTGTGCCGGTATCGCTGCGATTACAGAACTCTGATCTGGTGACGTTCACCACGGTATCCGTGGGTGGATTCATTACACCCACCCTGAATTCCCCGAATTTCCGTACTGCGAGTTATACGAGCGGGAGTTCGATTCAATTTGCTGACGCAGTACAGCGGGCAGAATTTTTTCACATGATGAAATCCACGTGGCACACAAGGCTGCAGCCCGTGACTGCTTTTCAGCTGTTCACGCTGACTGTACCGCGATTCACCACCATCACGCTTAATGGAAAGAAAACGCAGGTGCGTACGTATTTCACCAGCAAGTCTACGGACGGCCGCACGGTGGTATTCCTGCTGGACCAGTTTTTCAACCAGCAAATTTTCAACCTGGTGGTGAAGGAGATCAATGCCGGACGGTTCACTACGAATGCAATGAATATCGCATTGTTTCCGAACACTTTTCTCTATTCCGTGAACAGCTCGGGAGGCATGGGGAATTGCTGTGTTCTTGGCTTCCACACATTCGTTACTGACAATGGCACGCCGACGGAGTCGCGCTGGGTTTTCGCATTTGCCAGTTGGATCTCTCCCGGTATATTTGGCGGCGGTCTTGTGGATATATCCGCGTTGAGCCATGAGATCTCTGAGGCGGTGGATGATCCATTCGTCAATAATCTTGTGCCTGCATGGCAGTTTCCGAATGAGCCGGGCACGTGCCAGGATTCGCTCGAGACAGGCGATCCCGTGGAAGTGCTGGCCAATGCGGTATCGCCCGTGAAAATTGGTACCACGACATTCCACCCACAGACGGAGGCCTTGCTTCAGTGGTTTGAGCAGAAAACAACGTCTAATGCCATCGGAGGTGCATTCAGCTATCCGAATACCAAAGCTCTGACTTCCTCAGCAACGCCATTCGGGCCTTTGACCTGCCCATGACAGCAGGAACAACAATAGAAAAAGCGGGACCATGCGGTCCCGCTTTTAGTTTGCAAGCAATCTACTGCAAGGCTGAGAGAGCGTTGATGCGTCCTTTGCCCGACTGCGGGTCGGCGCCGGGCGTCAGAATGTCATCGGCTGACTGTTGAATGCGCGCTTGCAGCTGCGCCGGAGACATGTGCCCGAACTTACCCACAATCAAAGCTGCCTCGCCTGAAACGTGCGGAGCAGCCATGGATGTGCCGATTGCGAAAAAGTAGAGATTGGAAGCACCGATCTTGCCGCCGGGGCTCAGGACAAAATCGAAAACAAAACAGTTCGACGTAATCACGCCCACGGTGCAGATCTGGCTGGTGGGTGTGAATAGTGCGTCGCCGCCAGGCGCTGCGACATTGATGACAGACTGGCCAAAGTTGCTGTAGGAGGCTAGCCGGTCAAACACTGCAGGAGGATTGAAGCCGAAAGCTCCAAAGCCGATAGGCCCGGTTGCGGAAACGGCCATTCCATTGCCGGATTGAGCCGGGACGGAGAAGATGCGACTGTTCAGGTCAACGCCGTCGTTGCCAGCCGCGCTCACAATCAGGGTGCCGCGCGCAGTCGCGTGATTGACAGCTCGGTTCAACGCGGATATCAACTGAGCGGTGCCGTTGCCGCCGCCTGCGTTATTGCGGTCAAATGCCGCTCCCAGGCTCATATTGACGACATCAGCGTGCACCAGCGGACCAGAAGCGTATTCGAGGCCTGCAATGACGGATGCAAAGGAACCGCTGCCCGAGTCACGCAATACTTTGACTTCCACCAGTTCAGCGTTTGGCGCAACGCCTTGGGTCCCGATTCCGTTGATGGGAGCAGCTACGATTCCGGCCACGTGGGTCGCGTGACTGAAAGTTCCATTGGAAGGAAAGACAAAGCTCGGCTCAGTAGGAACGAACGATGTGCTAAGTCCAAGGTTAAGGTTGGCAGCAATGTCGATGTGGCTGGCTACGATCCCTGTATCCAAGATGGCCACTCGCGCGCGAGTGACGCCGTTGCCACGATCGCCATTATCAGCGGTCTGGTCAGCATGGATCTGGTGGAGATTCCATTGATCGGGACTGAAAGTTTCATGGTTCGCCAGAGGCAGGGCAGATTCAGCCGCAGGGGGTGGAACTGCGGAATCATCAATCGCCATGCCTGAGTTGAGCGCCTGCTCCACCGGAGAGATCCATTGGACTTGCTGGTCTTCAGTTACGGAACCGACACCGGACAGGGCTGCAGCCTGAGCAGCAAAGTTGGGATCACTCGATTGAGCTACGACAATGCCAATCTCGTCATATTGCGCCACCACACTGGAGCCAAGAGCGGCAGCAAAGCTGGTGCTGCCCGCGCCCTGGCCTTTCGCCATGACGATGTAAGTTTTTGTTTGTGCCTGAGACAGCGAGAGAGAAACGGAGAACACAACAACAGCAAGGATCGAGAGGGTTCTTTTCAACATGAGTTGCACTCCTTATTGTTTGGTAATGCGCCGTATGAAGTAATTTGGGGCTCGCCTGGCTAGATTCAACGTCAAAGTTGCCCCAACGGCATCACAATCCCCGGTTGGGGCGATCAACTTTTCGCGAGTCGGTACATCACTGCGATGAATTGGCCGGTGCTGCTGCGCATGCCTTGAACGGACCTACCACTGGCAAAAAACAGCAGAAGCTTGCGTTAGAAGAATAGTAAGGAATTAGCAGCAAAAATGCACCTGAAAAGAGCCCTGTTTAACCGAGAATACCCTTAGATTATTCTTAAAGAAACAATCTTTAAGATCTGTAAAGTCGGAGTTTGGTGGCATACATATCGCTACCTAAGCCTCCTCCTTCTGGCTTCCGCTTGTTCATCCTGCGGCAGGGCCTTCGTTCCAGACAACATTTTCCTACTCTGGCCATTTACTCACGTTCAGAGTAGGTGTATTGTTCTTAGGCCCTGCAACTCTGAATTTCCCCCTACAGGAGAAAGCTGTAATGAGACCCTCTCGATTTACCCTGCTGTTCCTCTCTCTGCTCTTTTTGTTTGCCGTCTCTGGTTTTGCGCAGACAGCAGCCGATAACGCAATTGCCCACGCCGCTGTTGCCAATAGTCAAGCTGGCCTCGGCAGTGATATCGGACCTGTCAACGTGAATTCTGGCTACCCCGGCATGTTGACCATTGGCTCGAACGTTGTTCTGGATGCGGATACCGGCGCTGTGGTCAGCGGCGCGAGCGGGAACGCCGGCCTGAACAACAACGCAAAGAGCAATCTCGTTGGCGGCGGCGGAAGTAATTCTAACCTCGCCGCGCCTGATCAACGTCCTAACCTGCCCACGATTGACGGCCTAAATACGATTGCCACCTTTGACGGGGCATTCGTTGCCCAGGCAGGCCCCAGCTCAGGTCGCGATTTCCGCTTTACCATGGTAGGAAATGACCCCAAACTCGGCGGCACGACTGTGTATCCGGGAAATATCTCCGAAGTCGATCTGCAGCTCCTCAACGCTGACGGTTCTGTTTTTAAGGTAGTTCCGTTCGCGCCCTTTGAAAATCTGTTCCTCCAATCGCCGAATTTCGTGGGGCTCGATTACCGTTCCGGACATAGCGTTGAATTTGGCGACGCCGTTCACCGCGCCCAGTTCTTCAACGTCATGAAGAACAACTGGCACACTGTGATCGTCCCCAAGGTGGTCGACCACGTGACCATCACAGTCCCATTCTTTGTGAATGTACAGCTCAGCAATGGCACGGTTATCCAGGCGCGTTCTTATTTCACCGGCACGGCCGCTGACGGCAACACGTTTGTGCTCATGCTGAGCCCGCTCTTCAATTTCTTCTTTGACAATGAAGTGGTGAATGAAATCAACCTGGGCAACTTTACTACTGACGGCATGAACATGAGTCTGTTCCCGAACACCTTCCTGTTCAACCTGAACGTGAATAACCCCAACACTCCCGGTGGATGCTGCGTTCTCGGGTTCCACACGTTCTTCCTGGATGGAGGATTCCCGGAAGATCGCTGGATTACCCAGTACGCCAGCTGGATCTCCCCCGGACTTTTTGGCGCCGGATTCGAGGATGTAACCGCGCTGTCTCATGAACTGGCTGAGTCTTTTGCCAATCCATTCGTCAGCAATCCCGCGCCGAACTGGCAGTTCCCCGGCGAGCCGCCGACCGCGAAGGTCTGCCAGGCCAATCTCGAAGAGGGCGATCCCATTGAGGTTTTGGCCAACGCAACTGCTCCAATTACGGTGACGGAGAAGAACTTCACCTTCACCTATCACCCGCAGAACATTCCGCTCTTGCAGTGGTTTGAGATGGGAGCGAAATCCAGTGCGATTGACGGAGCATTCAGCTTCCCGGATGAGACCGTGCTGCCGCATTCGGCATTGCCTTGCCCACAGTAAGTTCAAGCAGTTAAAACAGAACCTGGCGCCGGAATTTGCAAAATTCCGGCGCTTTTTTGTTCTTACAGCTGCGCGAAAAAACAGCAAATGAACTCCGTCAAAATTAATTTGCATCATCGGGTGGTTCGCTGTTAATCTAACTAACCAGTTAGTTAATTAAGTTCGTTGCCGCGTGTGGAGGACTTAGCATGCGGCAAGTTATGCAACTGACCTTTCGACGGAAACAAATGAACCTCGCAGAGAGGGGCAGAGCATCTAACGACCTTAAACTGAAGGGGAAGCGAGTGAAGAAGAGGGCGCAAGAAGTCCTTTTTGGGGCTTTTTTGCTGTTGATTGCGAGCGCGGCGAGCGCTCAATTGCCGGGGCAAACGGCAAACAACTCAACTCAACCAGAACAGTCGAACGCGCCGCCGCCGGTGCAGGGTCTTACTCTGGGTACATTCAACGGCAGCGCCAACGTCGACAAGCCTGTTGCCGGTGAGATTCCGATCTCCATCCTGGATGCCATCGACCGCGGGATAAGGCACAACCTAGGCTTGCTGCTCTCACAGGAGCAAAGCGCGTCTGCGCGTGCGCAGTATCGGCGCAGCTTGAGCACTCTGCTGCCGAATATTTCCGGGCGCGCTAGCGATACGATTCAGCAGATCAACCTGGCTGCATTTGGAATCCCGCTACCTGCCGGTCTCACCTCTCCCGTGATTGGCCCCTTTAACGTTATTGACGCCAGAGCTGCCATGTCGCAGACGTTTCTTGATTTCAGCGCGATGAACCGGGTGCATGAAGCGGCAGAAAATGAGAAGACGGCAAAGTTTACCCTCCAGGACGCGCGCGAACTAGTGGTGCTGGTGGTAGGGAATCAGTATCTGTTGACGGTTGCGGCTGCCGCCCGGCTGGACACCGCTAACGCGCAGCTTGACACCGCCAAAACGATTTTTCAACAGGCCCAGGACCAGAAGAACGCCGGTGTTAGCGCCGGAATTGACGTCTTACGTGCGCAAGTGCAGATGCAGACACAGGAACAGCGCGTTCTTGCGGCGCAGAACCAACTGCAACAGCAGAAGCTAACGCTGGCGAGGATCATAGGCCTGCCAGTCTCACAACAATTTCGACTCACAGACACCGTACCCTATGCTCCGCTGCCGCCATTCAATCTGGAGGAGTCACTGGCCCGGGCCTATCAGGAAAGGCCGGAATACCTTGCTGCCGAGTCGCGCGTCCGCTCGGCTGAACTCGCTTTGAAAGCATCCAGGGCGGAGCACCTGCCCACCGGACAGATCAACGGCGACTTCGGCGTGCTCGGCAGGAACATTAGCAGCGCTGAAAACACGTACACAATCTCTGCCGGCATTCGGATCCCGATTTTTCAGGGCGGGCGTGCCCAGGCTGACATCGCGCAGAGCGAGAGCGACCTTCGGCAGAGCCGCCTTCAGCTTGACGACCTGCATAACCGCGTGGAGCAGGAGGTCCGTTCCGCATTGCTGGATGTGCAAACTACGAACCAGCAAGTGCTTGTGGCCAAGCAGTCCATTGACCTGGCCGGGGAAACGCTGAAACAGGCGCAGGACCGGTTCAAAGCCGGAGTTTCCGGCAGTCTGGATGTTGTCCAGGCGCAGGAATCCGTGGCAACGGCAAACGAAACCTATATCGAGGCCCTTTATTCCAACAATGTGGCCAAACTTACGCTAGCGCGCGCGCTGGGCGCAGCAGAAAAACAGACAAAAGCGTTTCTGGGAGGAAAATAAGTGGCTGACCCGATCAAAGTCTCGCCAACGTACGAAGAGGATGAAGAGCTGAAGCAGCCTCAGCGGGATGAGGATGAGCGGAAGAGCGGCAAGCTGCGGGGCCTTCGTGAGCGGAGGGCCGGTTTCTTTCGTGAACATCCCAACGCCAAATGGGTGATCGCCCTCGTTGCGCTGCTTCTGCTGGCAGGGGTCCTGTTTGTCTGGCACTACTACTCGGTACGTGAATCCACTGATGACGCGCAGATCGATGGACATATTTATCCCATCAGCGCGCGGGTTTCAGGCACAGCCATTCGTGTACTCCACGACGACAACGATTTTGTGCAAAAAGGCGAGTTGCTTGTGGAACTTGATCCCAGGGATTATCAGGTAGCGATTGATCGCGCCAAAGCTGACTTGGCAAACGCTGAAGCCAACGCAGTAGCAGCGCATGTGGGCGTTCCCCTCACTACCACCACCAGCACAAACCAGCTTGCAGCGGCAGATGCCGCCGTTCTCTCTTCTCAAAAGGAAGTGCAGGCTGCGGAAGCGCGCGTGCAGGAAGCGCAGGCCAATTACACCAAAGTCGCCGCTGATCTGAAGCGCATGGAGCAGTTGGTGCAGAAGGATGAAGTTTCGCGCCAGCAGTATGATGCCGCAGTTGCGGCGGCTTCGTCTGCGCGGGCCACTCTTGATGCGGCTAATGCCGCTGTAGCCAGCGCCCAGAGCCGCGCGGTACAGACGAAGGCTCAGGCCGATGCTGCCCACACAGTGCCTGAGCAAATCAAAGTGACCCGTGCACGCGCCGGAGCAGCCACCGCTGAAGTGCAAAGAGCTCAGGCAGCACTGGAACAGGCTCAGTTAAATCTGCAATACACCAAAATCGTCGCTCCAGTGACAGGCGTGCTTAGCAAGAGGAATGTTGAGGGCGGTCAGGTTGTGCAGCCAGGCCAGCCTCTTTTTTCCATCGTTGATCTGGACAACATCTGGGTGACGGCCAACTTTAAGGAGACACAACTCAAGAGCATGCATCCCGGGCAGAAGGTGGATATCGGTGTGGACGCTTACGGGCGGGCATACAAAGGCACGGTTGCGTCCATTGCAGGGGCTTCCGGAGCACGCTTCAGCCTCCTGCCGCCTGAGAATGCCACCGGCAACTACGTGAAAGTGGTGCAGCGCATTCCAGTTCGCATTGAATTTGATCAGGGACAGGACCCGAACCATCAACTGCGGCCCGGAATGTCCGTGGAGCCGACGGTGTTCTTGAAGTAACAGCATGGCAACTACCACCAATTCGGCGGTAATGCCCAGGCGTTTGTCGCAAGCCGCAGTCAATCCCTGGATCATTGCCATCTCCGTGATGCTGGGCACCTTTATGGAGGTGCTCGATACCACGGTTGTGAATGTGTCCTTGCCGCACATTGCGGGGAACCTTTCCGCCACGCCAGACGAAGCCACCTGGGTGCTCACGTCTTATCTGGTCTCCAACGCCATTGTTCTTCCGCTCACAGGATGGCTGGCGAACTACTTTGGCCGGCGCCGCCTGCTGCTGATGTCGGTGACCGGGTTCACCATCTTCTCTTTTCTTTGTGGCATTGCGCCGAATCTTCCTACGTTAATCATTTTCCGCATTTTCCAGGGCGCGACAGGCGGAGGTCTGCAGCCTCTGTCGCAGGCCATCCTGATGGAGTCTTTTCCGCCGGAGCAGCGCGGCAAGGCGATGGCATTCTGGGCTCTTGGCATTGTGGTTGCGCCCATGCTTGGCCCGGTGCTGGGCGGCTGGATTACTGACAGCTACACCTGGCGCTGGTTGTTCTATATCAATATTCCAGTCGGCATAGCAGCCGTGACCATGGTGATGCTGTTCATTCAGGATCCGCCGTACATTAAGCGCGGCGAGGGCGGGATTGATTACTGGGGCATTGGTTATCTTGCGCTGGGCATCGGATGCCTGCAGGTGATGCTGGACAAAGGCCAGGAGGAAGATTGGTTTGGTTCACATTTCATCCTCTGGCTGTTCATCCTCTGCATTATCGGATTTGTATTTTTCCTGGTGCGGGAGCTTTCCACCCAGCATCCGGTCGTTCAGCTTTCTGTATTCAAGAACCGCAGCTACTCGACTGGCGTTTTCCTGATGACGGTGCTTGGCTTCGTGCTCTACGGCAGCACTGTACTGTTACCTCTCTGGCTGCAGACGCTCATGGGCTACTCAGCACTGGAAGCCGGGCTGGCTCTGCTGCCGCGCGGCCTGGGTTCCTTTTTGTTCATGCCCATTGTCGGGATGCTCATGAGCAAGATCGAACCTCGCAAGCTGCTTGCCGCTGGACTGCTGGTGGCCAGCTACAGCCTCTATGCCCTCTCTCGCCTGAATACAAATGCGGGGTACTGGGACATCTTCTGGCCGCAACTTCTCCAGGGCTCATCCATGGGATTGCTCTTTGTGCCGCTGACTACCATTACGAATGATCCAATTCCGCGCGAGCAGATGGGTAATGCCACCAGTCTGTTTAACCTGATGCGCAATATTGGGGCCAGCATCGGTATTGCCAGCGTGGTCACTATGAATGCGCGCCAGTTACAGAGGCATATCAGTGATCTGGGAGCAAACGTAAACATTTACAACAGTAATGCGCAGGCCATGCTGGAACAGGCGCGGAACGGGTTCATGGCGCGTGGTATGGATATGGCCACGGCCACAAAACAGGCTAACGCAGCCGTGTTCGGGATGGTGCAGCAACAGGCTTCCATGATGGCGTTTAATGACGTGTTTTTCCTGCTCGCGATCATGTTTTTACTATGCCTGCCTTTGATCCTCATCATGAAAAGACCGACCAAACAGGGCGGCGGCGGAGGGATGGCGCACTAAAGCCGTTAATCAATGCGTCAGTTCGTTGCGGAATACTTTGCCTCGTGACATCACAAACTGCACCTTTTCCAGAACGGTAATGTCTTTCAGCGGATCGCCCGTCACTGCGATTAAGTCGGCGGCTTTTCCCTTTTCAATACTGCCGAGATGATT
>DATEJX010000194.1:0-5871 GCA_035277785.1 Candidatus Angelobacter sp.
GAATTACGGTACCCCTTCTATCGTGCCCGGACGACTCGCCAGTTAACCTTGCACATCCTTTCGTCGCAAGTAGCCGAAGGCGACATTCCCCTATTCAGGAGCTGTTTTAGTGAGAAAGATTTGCTTGCTGCTTTCTCTGTGGGCCCTGACTGCGCTGGCCGTCGCGCAGGTTCCCTCATCAAGTCACGTAGTGGTCGTCGTAGAAGAAAACCACGGTTATTCCAGCGTTGTGGGCAACACTGCCATGCCCTATTTCAACAGCCTGGCCTCACAGAATGTGCTGTTCACACAGTATTACGCCAATACACATCCCTCCATCGGCAACTATTTCATGATGACAACGGGACAGATCATCACTAATAGTGACGGTTACACAGGCACAGTCACAGCGGACAACATTGTCCGGCACATGCTCAGTGCAGGAAAGACGTGGAAGAGCTATGCAGAAAGCCTGCCGTCGGTTGGTTATATCGGAGGCGATACCGGACTATATGTTCGACATCACAACCCCTTCACTTACTTCTCTGATGTTGTGAACAGCAGCGTGGAGAAACTCAACCTGGTCCCATTTCCGCAATTTGCCACTGACCTAAACAATAATCAGCTGCCGGATTTCTCGTTTATCGTTCCCAACCTGAACGACGATGCACACAACGGAACTTTGACCCAGGCAGATAACTGGCTGAAAACCAACGTAGGTCCGCTGCTGAGCAATCCTGCTTTTCAGAAAGACGGTATTTTGGTTGTGGTGTTCGACGAAGGCGCCAGCACTGACACCGCCCATGGAGGTGGCCACATCGCGGTCTTGATGGTGGGACCGGGTGTAAAGAAGCAATTCAAATCGACCACTCTGTATCAGCACCAGAGCCTTTTGCGCACAGCAATGACCGCCCTAGGGATGACCTCCTATCCCGGAGCTGCCGCTACCGCGGCAAGCATGGCAGATGCATTCACCGGGTTTGCCAGTCCGACTCCATCGCCCACACCAACGCCGAGTCCCACGCCAACACCCTCTCCAACTCCAAATCCATCCGGATGTACGGCGGCAACCACCGGCGTTACTGTGTGTTCTCCTGTCCCGGGCAGCACCATGAGTTCCCCGGTGCGGTTTACGGCGGCGGCCAAATCCAGCCTACCCATCACGGCAATGCGGATTTATATCGATAATGTGTCGGCTTACTTCATCAACGCAGCCAGTCTGGACGTGAGCCTGGCTGTCAGTACTGGAACGCACAACGTAGTTGTTCAGGCATGGAATTCCGGAGGGTCGGTCTTCAAGACACCTTTGACTATCACGGTAGCTGGGACGTCAGCCACGTGCACGGCAAACACCACCGGCGTTACGGTTTGCGCGCCTTCACCGGGTTCAACAGACGGATCGCCTGTGCACGTGACTGCTGCCGCTAAATCGTCTCTGGGGCCGATTACGGCAATGCGCATCTACGTTGACAGCGTCTCAATGTATCGAACCGCCGCAGCCAGTCTGGATACTACAGTCAGTATGGCTTCGGGCTCGCATAATATGATCGTGCAGGCTTGGGACTCAACTGGGTCCGTTTATAAGAACGCGCGAACCATCACCGTCCCGTAATACTTTAATGTCGGATGAGGGGGCCCTCCCGCCTCCGGGCCCCCATTCGACTCCCTGGAATCCTTGACGCCGGGAATTGTTCGCGGAATTGTGAGCACCTTGCTTGCACTATTACTGGCAGGTATTGTGCTTCTGCCGCACCCATTGCGGCGCGGAATTGAAGACTACAGCGGCGGCGTCAGCTTCGTTCTGCGCCCCTTACGCATTCTCCGCAGCGGACATATGGGGGATTATGTCGCCTGGCTCACGGCGGGTGTAGCCGCCATTGGTGGCCTGTTCGCGTATTTCATCCACTGACGCCCGGCGATGGGTTAGGCTGCTTTGCTTACGGTCTGTTCCGTTTGTTCCAGTTCGATCGCCTGGCGGAAATAATCCATGGAGAGTTTCAGTCCCTGTTCCAGGTTGACCTTCGGCTCCCAGCCCAGCAACGCGCGTGCCTTGCTGATATCAGGGCGGCGTTGTTTGGGGTCGTCTTGCGGCAGCGGTTCGTAAGCGATATCGCTCTGTGATCCTGTTACACGCAGCACTACCTTCGCACACTCCAGAATGGTGAACTCCGTTGGGTTTCCGATATTCACCGGGCCGGGCGTGTTGGCTTTGGCAAGACGCAGAATACCGTCCACTTCGTCACTCACGTAGCAGAAGCTGCGCGTCTGGCTGCCGTCACCATAGACGGTGAGTGGTTCTCCACGCAGCGCCTGTTTCATGAAATTGGAGATTACGCGTCCGTCATTGAGCTGCAGCCGCGGACCGTAGGTATTGAAGATGCGAAGAATGCGTGTATCAACCTTGTGGTAACGACGGTAGGCTGCTGTCACCGCTTCAGCAAAACGTTTGGACTCATCGTAAACGGAACGTGGGCCAATGGGGTTCACATGCCCCCAGTAGCTCTCCTTTTGCGGGTGCTCCAGCGGATCGCCATAGCATTCTGAGGTGGAAGCCAACAAATATTTAGCGTTGTACTTTTTCGCCAGCTCGAGCGAATGAAACGATCCCAGCGAGCCGACTTTCAAGGTCTCGATGCCGTGCTCCATGTAGTCAACCGGGCTTGCCGGAGAGGCAAAATGGAAGATGTAGTCAACCTGACCGGCATCGTACGGGCGGTTCACGTCAACTTCAAGGAATTCGAAATCCGGCTCGTTCCTGAGGTGCGCGATGTTTCGCAAGCTTCCAGTCAGCAGGTTGTCCACGCAAATCACATGATGGCCTTCCGCCAGAAGCGCATCACACAGATGAGAACCAATAAAACCCGCACCGCCCGTAATTAAAACCCGCATAGAAAATCCTTCAGAGTCCCCGTTTGTGGCATGAGATTGCAAACTGCAGATCACGGTTGTCCCATGGCCGTATTGATCACGCCTCCTCCATTGCGTCCACAATGTGTGATGCTGCGCTCAATGTCCGTGCCTTCCTCATAATCGTTCCAAGTCACAATCAGAAGATATGGAGGCGCATTTCCTGATCCGTAGTACTGGCGGAAGACTCGCAGCGTCTCGTTGAAAGTCTTCCCGCAGCGGTAGGACATACGCCGGTTGCGGCTCCAGGAAGCCTTGCTGTCATCGAATCCGGGCCACACGGCGCCGATGGCCAGTTTGTCCGGATGTTTATCGATCATGGTCTTATAGAAATAATTCAGGTAATCCTCGCCATAGTGGCTCCCATCGCGCGCCCATCCTTCATGTCCGGGCTGCACCCAGGCATAAAACCCGTCAAAGGTGTTCACGTACTTTGGATTCGGGTCTTTGTAGATGAGCAGAGGCGGGTCTGACCAGGATTGGGTCACCTGGCGGACGCGGTTCCAGTCAGTGGCTGAATCCTTGGGGAAAATGAAAATCACCGGCCGCCCCTGATAACGCAGGTACGATGCGCGTCCCGGTCCGGCATTGTCGCTAATGTAGCGATCATAGAGATACTGCAAGTCCACGATGACAGCATCTGTGGCGTACCCGGGGTGGTCGACCGCTTCATCGTACTGAGCCGCGATTTTGAAATCCGTTGTTGCTGCCGCTTGCTCCAGCAGACCAAAGCTGCGGTCTTCAAATTCCTTCCGCGGACCATACCAGTTCACGACAAACCCGCCAATGTTCATCTCCCTGGCCCGTGCAATCTGGTCGCGCAAGACGTTCGGATCATGGCAGGAATAACCAACATTGATGTGCGCTGGATTTCCAAACCAGGGTTGATAGACGGCCAGGAGCATTGGACTCCCCGCCGGCGCTTGCATGGTGGCGAGTGATTCCCGCGGATTCGGGCGAGCGCACCCGGTCATAAAACACAGCACCACCGCGAATATGAATAAACATAAAGGCTTATGCATGATGGTCTAAATATCCAGCTATGTTGGATGAGACCAGCAGCAGTTTGCGTTGGACATCCTCCTATCCGGCGCTTCGGGCTTGCAGGAAAGACTGCAAAATCAGAGTAGCTGCCATCCGGTCGACAGCCTGGGTTCGCCTTTGCAGGCTTACTTCCGCATCACGCAGGAGTCGGTTGGCTTCAGAGGAGGTAAGTCTCTCATCCCAGAGGTGAACGGGGACTTCAAAGCGGCGCCTCAGCTCGTCCGCAAACTCAGCCACTTTGCGCGACTGAGTTCCTTCTTCGCCACTCATGCGCAGCGGATTGCCGAGCACGATCTCCCTCACCTGGTACTCGCGTATGGTTCGTTCCAGGCGGGCGAAATCGCTGCGTTTGTTCTTACGCTCCAGTGTATCCAGGCCTTGTGCCGTAATCCCAAGAGCATCAGAAACTGCCAACCCCATGCGGCGCGAGCCGTAGTCGATGGCCAAAATCCGTCCAGCGCTGTTCACGCGGCCATTATAAGGGCGCTCTGCATCTGACTACGTTGATGGCCACTAATCGCATTATTCCTCCAGCCGAGCAGCCCGGTCCCCAGCTTGCCGATCAGGCTGCGTTGCAGGAAGAGCTGCAACAACGGCAGGAGGTCAAATACAAGAACACTTTGCGCGCCGGGGCTGCCGCCCAGATAACCCTGAGCGTGGTCGCCGTGCTGGTTGTCTGCTATCTGGCCAAAATGGTGCTGGTCACGCTGCTCTTCTCCGTGCTGATCGCGTTTACTCTGGAGCCGGTAGTGCGCGGGCTGGAACGCCTTCGCATGCCGCGGCCGGCGGGATCCATCCTGGCGGTAATGTTGATGTGCGGTGTGGTATGGGCTGGCAGCTACTTCTTTTACAATCGGGCAATCGATTTCGCTCATCAACTGCCAAAATACTCCCAGAAGATCCGCGGCAAGCTGTCAAGCATTACCAAGCGAACCAACGACCTCAAACAGACCACGCAGAACATCCTTCCTGGCGAAGCACAAAAAAACAAAAACGCCGTCCCGGTAAAGGTGGAGAGCAACGGCACAACAGATTTCTTCACCCAGGGGCTGGGCACTATTACGGAGGTGCTTGCCGCAATAGCGTTCATTCCTTTTCTGGTGTATTTCATGCTGAGCTGGCAGGAGCACGCCCGCACCAAGACCGTACAGCTATTCCGCCCGGAAAACCGCAGCACCGCTTACGTCACGCTGGGCCAGATTTCCACCATGATGCGGAGTTTCATTGCAGGCAATTTCATTATCGGCCTGTTTATGAGTGTGGTAAGTATTGTGGTTTTTGGGTTTCTGGGGCTGCCTTATTTTTATTTCCTTGGTGTGATCAGCGGCTTCCTGAGCCTGATGCCCTACCTTGGAGTGGTTCTCGCCGCAGTACCACCGCTGGCTGCGGGCATTGGTGTGCTTCATGATACCGGCTTGATCATCGTGATCGGCACGGTTTTGGGGTTGCACCTCTTCAGCATGAATGTGCTTTATCCCAAAGTGATCGGAAAACGCCTGCAACTCAATCCGCTGCTGGTAACCATTGCTCTCTTGATTTGGGGTTGGATCTGGGGAGCACTGGGCTTAATTCTGGCTGTCCCGATCATGGGAGTCATCAAAATCGTCTGCGATCATGTCACCTCTTTGCGGCGTTTTGGTGAGTGGATGGGAGAGTGACTGGCCGCCTTTTGCAGCATGAAAAGCGCATCTCGCGATTGTAAAATTTCTCTCAGGCATGATCCCCACCCTCACCACCAATCGCCTGCTGCTTCGTCCACTTGAGCTGGCGGACGCTCCACAGACCCAGCTTCTGTTCCCCCAATGGGAGATCGTGCGCTACCTGACGAAAACAGTACCCTGGCCGTATCCGCCGGATGGCGCCGAAGTTTTTTATCGTGAAGTGGCGCTGCCCGCAATGGAGCGGGGCGAAGCCTGGCACTGGAACCTTCGTTTGAAAAGC
>DATEJX010000195.1:0-13974 GCA_035277785.1 Candidatus Angelobacter sp.
AAGACTCTGGCGTTCTTCGACTTGACGGCATAAATTACTTCGTTCAGGAAAGCCGCTTTTTTTCCTTGTGCCTCAATCAAGGTCACATCAGCAGTCGGGCAGTACATGGCTACAGGCAGGCCGGGGAATCCTGCTCCCGAGCCCACATCAACCACCGTTCCCTGCCATTCCGGATGGATCAAATTTTCCGCCAGGAACAGCGACTCGCCAAAGTGCCGACTCACCATCTGCTGCGGATCGCGAACTGAAGTCAAGCTGATCTTGCTGTTCCACTTCAGCAATATATCTACATAGATCGATATATTACTGACGAGCTTTTCCGTAGGCGTTGTATAGGGGCGCAGCAGAGCCGCGATTTGCGCTGGTTCCACGTGGTTCATCGTAAATCAAAGCGGAGAGTTCATCTGTGGTTGCAACATCCGGCCGCGTTATCCAATCTTGCGGACCTTTGCTGATTCGAGTGGTAGATCGCCGAGTAACTGCCGCACGCTGCGCTTCAAGACCGGATGCAGTAGGGTGGAAGCAATTTCCGTCAGTGGCTCAAGGACAAAACGACGATGGTGCATGCGAGGATGCGGCACTTTGAGCTGATCGACATCAATGATCTGGTCGCCAAAGAAAAGTATGTCGATGTCTACATTTCTCGGGGACCGCGATCCTGTCCGCTGACGCCCCATGGCGCGCTCAATGGCAAGAATCTTGTGCAGGAAATCGAGCGGAGGAAGCTCCGTTTCCATGGCTACCGCACAGTTCAAGAACCACGGCTGTTCGGTATCCACCTCAACCGGCTCGGTTTCGTAAATCGCCGATCTTGAGATAACCGTGCCCAGGTCACTCAAACGCGCAGCGGCAGCCGCCAGGTTGCCTTCCCGGTCACCAAGGTTCGATCCCAGCGATAGATAGACGGTCGCCTTCATAGTTACCTGTTGCGCAATTGTACTGCCCTAAGGTCCAGTACCCGTCCCTTGCAGCAGGGCCGTTACATTGGTTACTTGAGGCCACCCACACCTTCGGCTAAGGTATTCCCCATGGCTTTGCAAGCTCTCCTCCTCAGTCGCGACCCCGAATGTCAAAAACTTTTGCGCCGCGTGATGGACGCCGCCAATATTGAGCTGGACCTTTCCAGCACGTCCGATCAGGCGCGTCTGGCTTTGACTCGGCGCAAATATGACGCCTTCCTGGTGGACTGTGATGACGTGCAGAATGGTCCTGCAGTGTTGCGGGAGTTGCGCCAGGGCAAATCAAACCGGAGCTGCATTGCCTTTGCGGTAGTGAACGGCCAGACCAGCGTGCAGCAGGCCTTTGAAATGGGAGCCAATTTTGTCCTGGACAAACCCGTTTCCATTGACCGCGCTACCCGGAGCGTCCGCGCCGCGCAGGGTCTGATCATGCGGGAACGCCGCCGCTATCATCGTCATCTGGTCAAAGCAACTGGGGCGATCATGGTGGATTCAGGCACCGAAGTCCCCGTGAGCATCACGAACATCAGCCATGGCGGAATTTCCATTGAATGCGCACGCCAGCTTGATCAGGGCGGAGCCGCGAGATTGCGCTTTAATCTTCCCGGCACCAGAAAAGCACTCGAGGTCAAAGGCGAAGTGATGTGGTCAACGCCTGAAGGGCGATCGGGAATTCGTTTTCAGGTGTTATCAGTGGATGCAAAGAAAGAGCTGGATGCCTGGCTGGAAAAGCGCGCGTTGCCTCTGGGTAACGGCGCAATGTTCATTAACGCGACGATGTAATTTTTCGATTTAAGCCTGTCCGGAAACGGGCTGCAGCGCCAGGTTCTCCGCTTGCTGAGCGAACTTTTCAACTTCAGTGGTTTCTTCCCACAAAGACTTATCGCGCAATAAACGCGATACCAGAGCGGTGTGCATTGCATGACCGGCGCGGTCGGCCACAATCCTGCCAATCACCTGACGGCCCAGCAGCGCCAGATCGCCGATGAGATCAAGGATTTTGTGGCGGACGAATTCATCGTCAAAACGCAGCGGGCCATTCTTTACCCCGGTATCCGTCACCACGATCACATTTTCTTCCGTTGCGCCGCAGATCAGGCCCATGTTCCGCATAACTTTTTCTTCGCGCAGAAAGCCGAAGGTACGAGCAGCGGCGATTTCCTGGCGATACAAATCCCGCGAAAGATCCACTTCAAACGATTGCTCACCGATGGGCTGGGCGAAATTGATGTTGTATTGCACGGCATAACCGGAAGCCGGATAGGCTGCAATAAATTTGTTGCCTTCGCGAACTTCCACCTCGCGCAGAATGCGGAGGTAGGTGCGCTTCCTCCGTTGCTGCCGTAAGCCGGCCGCGAGAATCAAATCCACGAACGGTTTGGCACTACCATCCAGAATAGGAACTTCCAGGTTATCGAGCTCAATTACGGCATTGTCCAGGCCAATACCAATGCACGCTGAAAGCAGATGTTCAGTGGTGGAGATAAGAACGCCCTGCTTCTGCAGACTAGTGGCATAGCTTACCCGGGCCACATTCCTGCCCACAGCCTCAACCTCGAAGCCATCCAGATCAACCCGGCGGAAGACAATGCCCGTGCCTGCGGGGGCAGGCAGAATGCGCATTTTTACAGGGGCTCCGCTGTGCAGCCCAACTCCCTGGCATGAAACAGCGCTGCGAACTGTATGTTCGAAAGGCAAGTTGTTCTAGATGAAGAGATTACATCATCGCCAGCATCTCACGCTGTGTGTTTTTCGCCACAGTTTTGTATACTTCCTGCTTATTTACCCGGATGGGATACCAAGACCGGGGTGAAATAGGCTTCCGGAGGCCGGACGCCATATGTAACGTTGAACAGATATTGCTGGCGCACGATCTGCCCGTTGCGAATAATCTCAATGCTGTAGGGCGTGTTGATGCCCTGCACTACACGCCAATTGTCGTAGATCTCGTCCTCTTCATCCCGGTCCCGACTGGCCGGATCACGCGTGATGAAGATCTTCTCTGCCGGCAAGTGGGTCTCAGGAACAACCAGGAGGCTGACCGATTCGTTTTGCGAATTGATGAGAGTGACGCGATCCGTCATCTTGTTATTGGCTGAGAGAGTCTGGCCCTCGTATAGCAGCAGTGTTGCGGGGTCTTTGAGCCACTCACGAACAATTTTCTCCAAGGTGTAATGGCGCCGCTGCAGAGCAAGCCTGACAAGGTCGTCCTTTTTGGGGTCAAGGGGCTGTGCGCCGCGAAAAGTAATTTCCGTGGCCTGATCGCCGATATACAAATCCGCGATATCTCGCTGCTTGGTCAGCTCGATCCGTTCTTTGTCAGGCCACTGCCAATAACGGAAATAGACCGTTCCGCCGACCATCACTTCATTATGAAAACGACCGTAGCGGCCTTCAGAGTATGAATCCTGGAGGTTCAGGTATGCGGGGCCACCAAGTGCCTCCACCATCTTGTTCAAGATAGCGCGGGCTTTGGTCTGGTTGGCTTGTGCTTCCGTGCCGGCATTCGGGGACACCGGTGCACCTTGAGGGATTTGCTGCTGGGCGCCGAAACCAGCCCACAACCACAGTAAAAGAAGGAATCTCATTGGGATTGTTCTTACTTTCGATGCTCGAGAAGACAGAGTAGCTGCTTGCCAGCTAACCTACCAGCACCGCTCCTCCATTCACATTAACAATCTCACCAGTAATAAAGCCTGCATGTGGAGTACACAAAAATAATACAGTGGCTGCAATCTCTTCCGGTTTTCCCGCCCGGCCAAGAGGGATGGTACTCAAAACCTTCCGGCTGGTTTGCGGATCATGCAGCGCCGGAGCTGCCATATCAGTTTCAACCCATCCCGGCGCCACACAATTCACGTAGATGCCTTCCCGCGCCAGTTCAGTTGAAAGACCTTTCACCATGCTGATGATTGCTCCTTTGCTGGCGGCGTAATCACAGTGAAATGCCTCTCCGCGCTGACCGGCGGTGGAACTGATGAGCACAATGTGGCCTCCGCTCTTCTGCCGCTTCATTTGAGCGGCAGAATATTTCACCAGACCAAAAATGCTATCCAGGTTTGTCGCCAAGGTAGTGCGCCACTGCTCGGTACTCATCTGGTCCACAGGAACGTCCTGCGGTGGCCACACGCCATGGTTTCCAATCACCATATCAAGACGCCCAAACTGCCCGACTGCAGCGTCCACCAGGTTACGCGAGGCTTCTATCGCGGTAAGCTCCTGCTGAACAGCCACACACCGGGTGGATCCGCCGCATTGCTGCACCACACGCTCGGCTTCTTTCGCCGCTTTCTGATAATTGAACAGAACGCGGGCCCCTGCGCTCACAAACATCTGGACAATGGCAGCGCCAATACCACGCGAGCCGCCAGTGACAACGGCTACTCGATTTTCAAGGGACAACGTCACGCCACTCTGGGGCATGCCGATAAAGATACGGAAGCGCTGGTGTTTTTAGCAACCATTGAAGCGACTTGGAAGTTTCGCGACCTGGTCTCTTCTCGTCATCCCGGGAAGCCCTCCTAAATGGCATTACAGAGAAGGGGACAACAACTGATGACCCCGGCGGTTCAGTTCGTAGGTGGGCCAGCTTTGGCTTTCTTTGCCTTGCCCGCTTCCGCAGTGGTAGCGAAATCCTGATCGCGAGAAATATCCGCAGCAGCTTTGAGGAGAGTAAAGGAAGTGCGCGTCCCACAGCGCTTGCACGGAGGAAACATCTCCCCTTCCGCAGCAAAGACCTCATGTGGCAGGCGATGCTGATAGTGCGATGCGATGTAGATGCCCGTGCATGGCACCTTATCACCTGGTCTGAATAACCCAGTCGGCATAATCGCGATTCCGAGCAGGGAACACTTAAATTTTATAAACGCTTCAGATCACAAGCAACGATTGAATCACCTTAACCCGCGCCCTTCTGACAGTCGTGAAGGCAGCAATCCTGCGTGTATCAACGCAGCCAAATCTGACACTCAGCCCTTCACTTTCGCCCAGACTGCCACTCGTCGGCGCAGCGAACCAGCCACTCGAACAACTTTCGCGAGGTCGCATCTGTTTCAGAGGTTCGCTCCGGGTGCCACTGAACGGCAAGCACCGGATGTTCAGGATCAACTCCCTCAATGGCCTCAATGACCTGGTCTTCCGGGCATCGCGCGGCCACACGCAAGCCGTCGCCTAGCTTTTCTGCCGCCTGATGGTGACTGGAGTTCACGGGAATTGGGTTTGAGCTCTCGTGTGTTAAGGAAGCCAGCAGTGAGCCCGGCACTACCAGCGCACGGTGGGCTACTTGGGCGGAATTCCCGGTGTGCTGAACGCCGCTTTCAATGTGCTGCTCCAATGTTCCGCTTCTCCAGACATTTAACGCCTGTAGTCCATAACAGATACCGAGAATCGGCTTGCGCTGGCTGTATGCATCCTGCAGTAGCAATTCGTCTGCAGCATCTCGCGGCGGATCGGCCGCTGCGGTAGCCGGATGCTTCTGAGCGCCGTATTTTTGCGGATCAACGTCAGCTTTGCTGCCGGGCAGCAGGATGGCTGCACATCCGCTCACCTGGCGAGCTACCTCCTCGGGAGTTGAATCGAGGGAGATCGTCAGTGGCTCTCCCCCCGCAGCCTCAATGGCTTTCAAGTAAGGGGGAAAGGCACGCTGGCTATAAGCCTTGTCATAAGAGCAAGGTTCCGGAATTGCGATCAAAGGCCTCTTTTTCACGATGTCTTTTCTCGTCTTCGAAACAAACTTCACTCGATTTCGGCTGTTCTATCCCACTTTTACTGAAGTGATTCTTGCCTCGGCTGATGCTGGCTGCGCAGCTCGGGCGACGGGCACTGAGAGTAGTACAAATCCGAGATCACCTCACGTGCCCGCGCGGTCAATGCTTCTGTGTCGCGCGTAGTCAGGCCGACAGTAGAGATGGGAGCGGTAACCAGCAGCCGCAAGGGTCGAGGCTTGATGTGGAAGCTGTTCATCCTCAGAGTCTCATATGTCCCCAGGAGCACCATTGGCACCACTTCACTTTGCGCGCGAATTGCTGCGAAAAAGGCGCCTCCCATGAATGCCTGAAGCTGACCATCTTCTGATCGTCCACCCTCAGGAAAGACCAGGAGTGACATATTGTGTTTTATTGCGTTCACCGCCAGCTGCAAACTGCGAATGGAGGCTTTGGGATTGTCCAGCACCACAGGAATCTGGCCCGAACGGCGCAGATGCCATCCCATAAATGGATAGCGGAAAAGCTCACGCTTGGCCAGAATCCGGAATTGAAACGGCAGCGAAGCGTACAGGACCGGAATATCCAGGGCCGAAAGGTGATTCACAACGTAGACGTGTGCTTTTGAAGTATCGATCTTTTCAAGCCCCTCTACGGTAATTTGGGCGCCAATGGTTGCCAGAATCATTCGCGCCCACAGTCGCGCAAATCCGTGTTGAATGGAGCCGGATGAATCGAAGAAAGACGAGAGAAGAGACAGTGTTCCCAAGATGACGGTGTAGGACCAGATCAGCGGGTCATAGATAAGAAAGGATCGCAGCTGAGAAAGGAAATTTCGTAAACCGCTTTCTTTGCGCATCGATCCAACCTGCAGCTGTGTGCTCTCTGCCATCTCACACACCCTGGCGAACAGGCATGCGGGAAGCGAGTTGCGCCTGCGCCGCACCCACGATGTAAATTGACCCGGTGATCACCACGACTCCGGCCTTTCCCGCCAATTGACGGGCCTTCTCCAGCGCGAGAGGGATGCTTTGTTCTTCCACGATTGCAGCCTGTGTATGCGCCACCATGGAGGCGATTTCCCCGGTGGTGGCGGCTCGCGGCGAATCCGCATGTGTAATGATCACATGCTCAGCCAAGGGGAACAGGATCTCAGCAATTTCCGCGATAGCCTTATCTTTCATCGCGCCAAAAATGAAGGTGAGGGGACGATCACCGTAAAAAGTGGACAGGGCCGAACGCAAAGCCCACGCCCCCGCCGGATTATGCGCTACATCCAGAACCACTTCCGGCTGGTCAGCTTCTGCTGGCAGCACCTCAAATCTGCAGGGCCAACGCGTGTTGCGCACTCCCTGCTCAATGTGCTCGGGCAGGATCCTGAGTCCAACCTGATTCAACTGCTCCGCAGCCGCAATGGCCAGGGCCAAATTCCGCAACTGATGTCTTCCTGAAAGAGGAAAATCAATCATGATCTGCCGGCCCATCAGTTCCAGCGGGAAGCGATTCCGGCCTTCCAGAACACCTGTATCTTCATATTTGCCAGCCTCTGGCGTGACCGGAGGCATGTATTTGACCGCGCTCACCGGTCGGGCATTGCGCTCAAGGATTTCACGGCCCAGAGTCTCATTCACTTGCGGATGTTGCGGCAGGATCACCACCGGCACATTAGAGCGCATGATTCCAGCTTTTTCATGGGCGATTTCCGGCAGGGTGTCACCGAGAAACTTCTGGTGATCCAGGTCAATATCAGTAATGACGCACACAGAAGGATCAGCAATGTTGGTGGCATCCAGCCGGCCTCCCAAGCCAACTTCGAGCACAGCCAGATCTATACCGGCGCTCGCGAAATATTCGAACATCATCGCCGTGAGCATCTCAAAGAAACTTGGATGCCACGGCAGTTCACCGCTTTCCACCAGGCGCTGGGCCACGGAATCAACACGCTCATACATCAGAGCAAATTCCACATCGCTGATTTGTTCGCGATCAATCTGGATACGCTCATTGATGCGCACCAAGTGAGGAGATGTATAAAGACCGGTGCGATATCCCGCTGCCTGCAAGATGCTGGCAAGGGTCGCCGCCGTGGACCCTTTTCCGTTAGTCCCCGCAATAAGCACGCTTTGAATTCTTCGCTCGGGATGGCCCAGCGCCCGAGCGAGAGTCCTCATCTGCTCGAGATCAAATTTGCGTAGCGAGGTAAGCTCGTGCCCAAGCGCAAGCAGATTCGCGACCGCGGATTCGTAGGAGACGGGCACGGCTCAGGCGGCCTTTGGAGCCATGAATTCCAGAGCTCGTGAAATATAGCTCTTCAGCTCTTTACGATGCACTACAGCATCCAGCATGCCATGCTGCAGGAGGAACTCACTGCGCTGAAACCCTTCCGGAAGCTTCTGCCGGATGGTTTGTTCAATTACTCGCGGACCGGCAAAACCAATCAGCGCGCCTGGCTCAGCGATGTTCAGATCACCCAGCATGGCGTACGACGCGCTTACTCCGCCGGTGGTGGGATCAGTGAGCACGGAGACATACGGCAGTTTCGCCTGTTCCAGGCGAGCGAGTGCAGCGGAAATTTTTGCCATCTGCATCAGGCTGATCACACCTTCCTGCATGCGGGCGCCAGAGGATGCTGAAATAATAATGAGCGGCTTGCGCTGTTCCACCGCTTTCTCAACCGAGCGGGTAATCTTTTCTCCAACGACGACCCCCATGCTGCCGCCGATAAATCCGAACTCCATGGCGTTGACTACAACGGGGCGTCCGTTGAGTGTGGCGGTAACACTAATCACCGCATCGCGCATTCCGGTCTTGCGCTGGCTTTCTGTAAGCCGGTCCTTATAGGGGCGGGTATCAGAGAAGTGCAGCGGGTCCACCGCGCTCATGGAGTCATCAAAAGTCTCGATGCTATCTTCGTCCAGCAGCAGCATGAGCCGGGTGGGGGCGTCAATGCGGAAATGACGGTCACACTTGGGGCAGACGTTCAGGTTATCTTCAAGTTCCTTCTTCCAGATAATCTGGCGGCAGCCTTCGCACTTGACCCACAGACCTTCTGTGCGTACACGCTTCTCGTCTGACTGTTGTATTTCGCTGGATTCTCTCTTAAACCAGGCCAAGATGACTCTCACTTTCGGGCGATAACAATCAACTGCACCCGCGTTCTAGTATTCGATCCCGCGCTGGGCCAGAACGCCCTTTTCATACGCGTGCTTCAACTGTTTCATTTCAGTAACGGTGTCAGCCAACTCAATGATTGTCGGATGCGCGTTGCGCCCCGTCAAGATTACGTGAACCTGCTCCGGCTTACGTTTAAGGGCCTCGACTACCATGGCCGCGTCAAGCATTCCGTAGCTGATGGCGTAGTTGATCTCATCCAGGATCACCAGGTCCCATTGCCCTGACATGATGGCTTGTTCGGCCTCTTTCCAGGCCTCTTCCACCATGCGGACGTCTTCAGGATCCGTTTCCGCGCCGCCCACCTTCACAAAGCCGCGGCCCATCTGCTTCATTACGAAGTTATCGCCAAAGGCCTTGACTGCATCGAGTTCGCCGTAATGCCATGACCCTTTCAGGAACTGCAGCATCAGGACTTTCATCCCGTTCCCCACCGCACGCAAAGCGGTACCCATGGCAGCTGTGGTCTTACCTTTGCCCGGCCCGGTGTTGACGATGATGAGACCGCGATGAACGTCAGTCATAACTCAAAAAGAATCCAAATAGTCCACAAATCAGGCCTGCACTAATGCTAACCAACTGTATCTGGCTAATTGCTAATTGCCAGTTGCTAAGTGCTCCTAGTGCCCTGTGTGATAAGGATGGCCTTTCAAAATCGTAAACGCACGATAGATCTGCTCCAGCAGAACGATCCGCGCCAACTCATGCGCCAGCGTCATTTTGCCGAACGATAGAACAAGATCAGCTGAGCGGCGCGCAGTATCGGTAAAGCCATTGGCCGGACCGACTGCGAAAAACAAATTCTGGGTCCCGCGGTCCTGCTGGTCGCGCAACAACTCGGCAAATTCTTCTGACGTAAACTGCCGTCCCCTGGCATCCAGCAGAATCAGCACCGGACGCGTACGTCCGCTGGTGTTTTCCGCTAGCTGCAGCAGCGCATCTTCGCTGCTCATCTCGTGCGACTCTGCCGGCAGATAATATGCGATGCGCCGGAGATATTCCTCCGTAAGAGCGCGGAAAGCAGGTTCCTTGGTCTTTCCAATCCAGGCGATCTGCAGTTTCACGATCTTTTCCGCTGCTTCTTTCGCGCTGAGCTGCGACTCGTCTTGCTGCGGCTGGCTGATATCGCTTTACTGCTGCCTCGGCTCGACGCCTTTTTTGCGATCTTTTTAGCTGCCCGTGCAGGAGCTTTCTTCTTCAAATCGCCGGGCGCGAGCCGCCTTGCGGACTTCCACAGGCGCTCAAGATCATAAAAGTGCCGCGCGCGCTCAGAGAAAATGTGGACAACAAAGTCAACATAATCCAGCAAGACCCATTCTGCCTGGTTGTAGCCTTCAAGGCTATTGGGGCGCGAACCGATGTCTGCCAGCCTTTTCTCTATGTCATCTGAGATCGCCTGGATCTGGCGAGGATTGGTGCCCGTGCACAACACAAAATAATCTGTGAACGCTCCGGCGTTGCGGTCCATCTCCAGGATGACCGTCTGTTCACCTTTTTTGGCTTCGATTGCCTCGACTGCCAGAGCTACCTGCTGCCTGGTCTGCTGACTCATTCGCTCCTTCCGCTTTCCCTCAATGTTCCTGCTTAAATATGTTGTTGCCGGGCCCGATGAAAAGATAGCACCTTGCTTCGCCCTGTGTCCTTTGGCTCTATTGCAGACGAATCAGTGTAGAGCCTTTCTTTCTTGATGTATTCCGCCACCAGTCGAGGCACATAACGGCTTAACTGCTGTACTGATCGCGTTGCAGCTGCCCGTATCTGCGTGGAGGAGACGCGCTCATGCACATCCGGCAGCAGATGAATCGTCGCCCCAGGTAGTGCGATGGTGCCATTGCCTTGCTGGTTGCGCATCGCCCGCAGCACGTCATCAGACGGCCGCAGAGATTCCGGCAAAGCGCCGCCCACATCTGCCAGCGCGAATCCCGGACGGCTGGCGACAATAAAATCGCATTCGGCCAGCAGCGCCTCAGGCTTGTACCATGTGCCAATATCTTTGAATGCATCCATTCCAATCAGAAAGAAGAGCTTGTCTGATTTGCGAATGGATCGCTTCAACCGGCGCACTGTATCCACCGAATAGTTCGGCGTACCCGTTGGCGCATCAAGCAGCGATGGAACGAACCGTTTGTCATCGGACGTTGCCAGCGCCAGCATGGCAAACCGATGCTGAAACTCCGTAAGCTGCCTCTTCTGTTTGTGCGGCGGAATATCAGCAGGCGCAAAGTACACGGTGGCCAGCTCAAACTTGACCGCCGCTTCGCGGGCGACGGCGAGATGCCCCAGATGCACCGGATCAAACGTTCCGCCAAAGAAAGCTACTCTCATTCCCGCTATCTGCTCTTTCTCTTTTTAAAGGCCGCGCGCTTGGGGATTCGCTGCGCGCTCTGCGGCTTCTTGCGAGGAGAAGCTGCTTTCTTTCGTGCCGGCTTGTGTTGGCGATAGGTACCGGCGCGAATCTCAGCCACGCGCTTGCCCAGCCCGTACTTCAGCTCCGCAATGCCTTTTCCTGTCACCGCGGATATCTCGTAGAGGTCCAGCTTGAGCTTTTTGCAATGCTTCCTGAGCGCCGCCAGCTTGTCCGGATTGGCAACATCCATTTTCGACGCCACCACGATCATCGGCTTTTTCTCCAGCTCGCTGCCAAAGCTCCCCAACTCGCCCATGATTACGTTGTAGTCGTGAACCGGATCAGGACGGCCGCTCGCATCAGAAACATCGATCACATGGGCCAGCACGCGCGTGCGCTCAATGTGCCGCAAAAACTGCATTCCCAGTCCTGTCCCCTCATGCGCGCCTTCAATCAACCCAGGAATGTCCGCTACAACGTAACTTTCTTCATCCGGAATTTCGCCGATGGTGACGACGCCCAGATTGGGCTCGAGCGTGGTGAATGGGTAATCGGCAATCTTGGGTCGAGCGGCAGAGATGCGCGAGATCAGGGTGGACTTGCCAACATTTGGATAACCCACCAGCCCGACATCGGCCAGCAGCTTCAGTTCCAGCCGCAAGACGCGTTCCTCACCAGGGAAACCCTGCTCATGCTCGCGCGGGGCCTGGTGCGTGCTGGTGGCAAAGTGCTGGTTGCCGCGTCCGCCGCGACCGCCATGGGCTACAATGATTCGCTCATCGGGTCCGGAGAAATCGTGGACTTTCTCACCTGTAGTTTTGTCGTAGAGAATGGTGCCGACCGGAACCTTGAGCACTACGCTCTCGCCATCGCGACCGGTACAGTTGGAGCCTTCTCCGTGGCGTCCGCGCTGGGCGTTGTATTCCGGATTGAAGCGGAAATGGACCAGCGTATTGTGGCGTTCGCTGGATTCCATGATCACGTCGCCGCCGCGGCCACCGTCTCCGCCGGATGGCCCCCCGCGAGGGACAAACTTCTCCCGACGAAATGCCATGCAGCCATTGCCGCCGTCGCCCGCCTTGATCCGAATTATTGCTTCATCAATAAACATGCTTATCTATCGATTGTACAGTGCAGCGCGCACCCATTCTTTGCGAGTGCGCTTGTTCCATTTAACTGTTTCTCTCATTTCTTCAACGCAGCCATGCGACGTTCGATCTCATCCGGCGAAACATCTTCAACATGCGTGGCGATGGTCCACTTGTGTCCGAACGGATCAGTCACAGTGCCGCTGCGATCGCCATAGAACTGGTCCGCCAGCGGCTTGTTTACCTTGGCGCCGCGACTCACCGCTTTGTTGAACGTGGCGTCAGCGTCATCAACGTAAAGCAGAATGCCTACGCTCGAATTGCCCAGCGTCGCCGGACCGACGTTGTCCATCTCCGGGTATTCGTCAGCCAGCATGATGACCGAATCGCCCATCTTCATCTCAGCGTGACCGATGCGTCCATCCGGCTGCGGCATGCGCATGATCTCAGTTGCGCCGAATACGTCTTTATAAAAATCCATGGCCGCAGCTGCTCCTTTGACGATCAGGTACGGCGTTACGTGGTGGTAACCTTCAGGCACCGGTTTGGTTTTTGCGGGCATAAAATCCTCCTTAAACCGTCCTTTCAACTTTTGTCAGGCGGCAAACGCCGCTCCAGGGGCGCGAGCCCTGCTTGCCATTGGATTCCGGCAGCAAGGCAAACAAGCGCAGCATTAACGTTGGCAGGCGCTTCAACTGCGACGCCGTCTTCAGCATGGAATAAACTTCCACCGGCTTCCAGCCGGCAGCGGTAAAGAATTCCGGACCCTCTGTAGGACCGAACTTGAGCGGAGAGCCGGATTCACTCAGCGCCGGCAGCTCTTTCTGCAACATTTTGAGCAGCCCGGGGGACGCGATATCAATGGCCCAGTTGCGAAATCCTGCAGGCTCAGCAAGGTCTTTGGCCAGGGCCAGCACTTCATCTCGGCTGAGATAGACAATCAACCCTTCGCTGATGATGAGTGCTTTTTTCGCCACTGATCCCAACTCTTTGAACAGTGCTCGACGCGCAGCCACATCTGCCAGATCCAGCTTCACGCGCCGCAACTGGCAACGTGGCGTTTGATTGCGCAGAAGCTCTTCTTTGTAGTCAATCATTGCGGGTAGATCCACTTCCACCCATTTGAGCGAAGACGGAAGCTCCATGTGGTACGGCCGCGTGTCGAGTCCGGCTGCCAGGTTCACCACCATGTCTGCGCCGTCTTTGATCTGGTCGCGCAGAATCTGATCAAAGCGGAAGGTGCGGGCGATATACGGCCATTCATGCGTTACGCGCGACTCCATCTGTTTGGCAATCTGCTCACCGCGTTCCCCGGCCAGCTTGCGCGCATAAGGATCGCGGAAGAGCGCGTCCGGACGGTCATTCTCTCGCGCGCGATAGATAGCCACCCAGAGTGCCGTGTCTGAGATGTTGCGAATCAGCCGTTCAGCAGGTTGCGTCATGTATCACCTTCGCACCGTCAAATTTTTTTCAACGGCCCCTACCCCCATTGCGCCCTCAAAAAGTGAAGCCCCGCGCAAAGCGGGGCAAAAATCCAGGGTACCGATATCCGCTTTACGCTTCCGCCAACTCCTTGGGCTCAATAATCACGTAGCGGCCGCTGGTGCCCTTGTCCACAAACTTGATCACGCCGCTGACCTTGGCGAAAAGCGTGTCATCCTTGCCCCGGCCCACGTTCGCGCCTGGCTTAATGCGGGTACCGCGCT
>DATEJX010000196.1:0-22098 GCA_035277785.1 Candidatus Angelobacter sp.
CGCTGGTTCGCCCTTGCTCTGTTATTCGTCTCCTCAGTCGTTTTCGCGCAGCAGCCCACAAAACAAGAAACGCCGCCCAAGGCTGTTTACATCCGTGCAGGGCGTCTGTTTGATGCCACCTCTGACAACATTCGCAACAACGTGATCATTCTGGTGGTTGGGGACAGAATTCAAAGTGTTGGGCCGGCACAAACAGCACAGATTCCGGCAGGCTCGACGGTAATTGATTTGTCTCACGCCACCGTGTTGCCGGGACTCATAGACTGCCACACTCACCTGAGCTTCCGCGCTGATCGTTACGACGAAATTTACGCGTTCAAGGACACACCGTTCGACTATGCGTTCAACGCGGTGGTGCATGCGCGTAAGACGCTGGAAGCCGGTTTTACCAGTGTGCGCGATGTTGGCTCGCCGCCCTTTCTTGCCGTGGATCTGCGCAACTACATCAATGAGGGCTTCATTCCCGGGCCGCGCGTGGTGGCCAGCGGTCCGCCTATCTCCATCACAGGCGGCCACGGCGACTTGAACAACTATTCGCCCCAGACGCGGGTGAGTATGTTTCCTGAAGAACGCGATTTCCAGATTGCCGACGGAGTGGACCAGGTGCGGCATGTGGTGCGCGCCCAGGTGAAATATGGAGTCGACGTGATCAAGATTCTGGCCACCGGCGGCGTGCTCTCTAAGGGCGACAGCCCTGGAGCGCCGCAGTACACGCTGGAAGAGCTAAAAACCGCCGCCGAAGAGGCGCACATGGCAGGACGCAAGATTGCCGCACATGCGCATGGCACGCAGGGGATCAAGAACGCGATTCTGGCCGGAATTGATTCTATTGAGCATGCCAGCTTGATTGACGATGAAGGCATTCGTCTGGCTAAAGAGCACGGTGTTTATCTGGTGATGGACATTTACAACGATGATTACATTCGCGGCAAGGCGGTGGAGTTCGGCTTGCCGAAAGAGAACCTTGAAAAAGAAAAGATGGTGGGTGAACTCCAGCGCCAGAACTTTGCCAAAGCAGTCAAAGCGGGCGTGAAGATGGCGTTCGGAACTGATGCAGGAGTGTATCCGCACGGCGACAACGCCAAGCAGTTCTATTACATGGTGAAGTACGGGATGACTCCGGCCCAGGCCATTCGTGCAGCCACCAGCAGCGCTGCTGATTTGATCGGTCGCGCCAAAGACGTGGGAACAATTGAACCGGGAAAATACGCTGACCTGATTGCCGTTACTGCCGATCCGCTGGCTGATGTGCGTACTCTGGAGAACGTGGGATTCGTGATGAAAGGCGGCGTTGTCTATAAAGACATGATCACGGCGAAGCCAGCGCGCTAAGCCAAATCGCAGGGGACCTTTCTTCAGGTAAGCTTTCTGCAGGAGGTTTCCACGTGATGCGCCTTATTCTTTGCTTCATCTTGCTTACTGCCTCCGTCAAGTACGGAGGGGCTCAGATGAAACCGGCTGGAGAGTCAGTGGACCATGCCGCAGCAACGCAGAAGACTTCGCCTGAGACTCAGCCTTCGTCCGTTCGCAACGACGATGTGCAAGCCCTGCGACAGGATGTTGCTCGCATGAAAGCACTGGTCCAGCAGATGCAGACGAACCTTGCGTTTGTGGATACGACGCAATCGGCGCTGAAACATCAGTTTCAACTGGAGATAGAGATGTGGCAGACGCTGATTACAGATATGGACCGCAGGCTGGATCAGGCTTCACGTCCGCCGCATGAATGAGCCATTTTGGTGATTGCCTTGAGATGGATTCGGGTTACAATACGCCCAATCAACTAGACAGGAAGCCAAGAGCGACATTCTGGAAAAGGGAAGCGCTCGAATCCCGATTCTTATGACCCATGCAGATAGCGCACCAGAAGTGCGCCGCTGGAACCGCCACAAAATTGATGTTCGTCTCAAAGTGTCACTAGGTGGTCCACAGGGCAATGTGGTCTTCGGACGCGGCAATATCCTGAGCCAGGGAGGTATGGGCGCTTATATCCCGCACTCCATGACAATTGGCACGGAAGTACTGCTTCAGGTGAGCTTCCCTTATTCTCCTACAGAAGTCACGCTCAGTGCGGTGGTGAGGAATTGTGAGGGTTTCCGCTACGGCCTGGAATTTCGCGACCTCTCCGACGATGTGCGGTCTCTCATCATGAAGAGCTGCGACTCTGCCACGCTTCCGCAATAGATTCCGTTCGCCGTCGCTTGATTTCAGTTTGCTCGAGCGTTGTTGTCGAGTACACTCTTGCGCCAGGACGTGCAGCAGCGCCAGAATTTCTGCAGCTCCGGCCAGCGGGCCCGGAGGGTACGCACGATAACTTCTTCGGAGAGTTCTCCCATGAGGCATCGACTGTGGTGTGCCTTGCTGTCTCTGCTGCTTCTGGGCACAGCTTCAGCCCAGACCAGTGCGAAAGAAGCAAGCACGCCACCCAAAATCAGGGCCATTACCGCTTTTGTTCGGCTGGATCGGCAAAACTATCGCGAGCAGATTGCATCCGCCATGCGGGTCTTGCGCGCAGCAAAAGAACAGTACACAGCTGCGGGATATCAGGTTGAAACCCTGCGCATCACTACTCAGCCTTTTCCTCTGATCGTGCGCGGTCTGTCCGCGCCCAGCGCGGTGAACTTCTTCCGTGACCTGGATAAGCTGGCGCAGCAGGAAGGTTTTACGCCGGATATTGGCGGCGCGATGACGCGCGACTCGGATGATCCCGCGCAAGCTGAGCTGCTGGGGGAAATTCTCGCTGCTACTCAAACCATCAACGGCTACGTGGTGATCGCTGATGCGTCAGGAATTCACTGGAATGGCATTTCTGCGGCGGCTCGCGTGATCAAGTACCTTGAAGACCACACCGAGCGTGGAGAAGGCAACTTCCGCTTTGCCGCGGGTGCGTTTCCTCCTGTCAATGCTCCTTTTTATCCTGTCTCACACACGGAGGGAACGGGACGAAGCTTTGCCATCGGCATCGAGTCAGCGGGAATCGTGAATCAGGTTTTTGCTGAGGCCAGGGGAGACATTCCAGGCGCGGGAGAAAAACTCACTCAGGAATTGGGTGCAGAAGCAAAGAAGGTGGAAGACATTGCCCGCCGTGTGGAGAAGATGTACGGTTGGGCTTACGTTGGAATCGATCTCACGCCGGTTCCATTGAAGAACATTTCCATTGGCGCAGCGTTTGAATCACTGCTTGGGGCACCCATCGGCGAGCCGGGAACGCTGAGCGTTGCTTACACCATTACCAGCGCCGTCCGTCGTATTCCGGTCCTCCAAACCGGCTACAGCGGACTGATGCTTCCTGTGCTGGAAGATTCCGCGCTGGCGCGCCGCTGGGAAGCAGGGCGGATCAGCCGGGATTCTTTACTTTCTTATTCCGCGGTGTGCAGTGCCGGGCTTGACGCTGTTCCATTGCCCGGCGATGTCTCACAGCAGGAGCTTCAGAACATCGTCAGTGACGTGGCCAGTCTGGCGGTGAAGTGGAAAAAGCCGCTTTCCACTCGGTTACTGCCCGCGCCCGGCAAGCACGTGGGCGAGATGACTGATTTTGCCAGTCAATACCTGGTGAACATACGCATTCGCTGACGGTCAGGCCCAATTGCGGTAGTTGGGCAAATGCAGAGTCTTACAACTATTTGACAGAAAAGCCGCCAAAGACTATGGTTTTCGGGCTCCCGTTTTGACTCCCCCGGAGGTGCTCCACCACCATGAAACGGACACTCACTGAAAAATATTCATTCGCCCCCAGGCTTGTCCTGTACTTGATAATTCTGGCGGTTGTTCCATCGCTCGCCCTGGCCGCCACACACCCGCTCTTCAACCTGCAATCAACCACGCAGTCGCCCTTCCCGAGTGACCGCTTCGCAGTGCTCGACCCGCAGCAGATTACTGGGTTGAGAGTGAACCTGCCGCTGCCGAACTGCGGCACAAATCCCTCTGATTGCGCCGATATCACGTTGCTGAACCAGCTTGACGGATTCAATCTCCAGCCGCGTCTTTCCATTCCGTTTGACGGCGCCATTGACGTGAGCACCGTGAATTCGAGCACCGTTTTCCTGGTGCAGCTTCCCGCCGCTTTTTCGCTGGGTTCGTCGCTCGACGGGGACGCGCTGCACGGGTTCCATCCGAACATCATCGGCATCAATCAGGTTGTGTGGGACCCGGCTTCTCTGACTTTGTTTGCCGAGTCAGACCAGCACCTGGACCAGGATGTGAGTTATCTGCTGGTAGTAACCAGCGGCGTGCATGACGCTTCGGGCCAGCCCGTGGAATCGAGCGCAAGTTTCCGAAACCTCAACGCGGGCGATAGTGCTGACGGGCAATTGCGGGAATATCGCCAGGCGCTGCAAAGCGTCCTGGATAATGGAACCCTGCACAAGATCGCGCCCGGGCTAACGCGCCAGGACATTGCGGCCGCCAGCGTCTTCACTACCGAGACCGCCACTGCCACGCTGCAGAGCATCCGTGAACAGGTCAAAGCCGCCGCTGCCCCCACAGTCAACTTTAATCTGGGCAGCGGAGGCGAGAAGACAGTTTTCCCGGTGAATACGATTACAGGGTTCACCTGGAACGTTCAAGCATTAACCGTGGGGCCGCTCATTCCCACTAGCTTGAATGCAGATTTGGCCGCGTTGCAGGTGTTTCCCGGTTCGATTAGCACACTGGCATTCGGCAAATTCACAGGTCAGCACTGGCAGAACGCCGGCGTCTTCATTCCGCAGGTGCCTACGACGCAGAGCGTGCCGTCGCAAGGCACAGAAGAGTTGTTCTTCAATCTCTTCATTCCTTCCGGACCTCGTCCCACAAACGGCTGGCCGGTGGCGGTTTTCGGCCACGGATTTACAGACAGCAAGCAGGGTGCACCGTTTGCGGTTGCGTCCACGCTGGCGCATAACGGGATCGCAACGATTGCCATCAACGTAGTGGGCCACGGCTTTGGTCCCAATAGCACGCTTACTATCAATCAGGGAACCACGGCCACTACGTTCCTCGAGGGCGGCCGCGGAGTCGATCAGGATGGCAATGGCCAGATCACTTCTGCGGAGGGCTCGTCCACGTTTGTGCTGAGCCCGCAAGGAACCATCGGATCTCGCGATGCTTTGCAGCAGACCACCGCGGATCTGATGCAGCTTGTGCGCGCCATTGAGGGCGGCATTGACGCGGATGGCGATGGACTGCCTGACCTGGATGCGAATCGGATCTATTACGCCGGACAATCCTTCGGCGGGATCTATGGCGCCATCTTCCTCGGCATCGAGCCTGATGTGAAAGCCGGCGTGCCCAATGTGCCTGGTGGCTCCATCATTGACATCGTGCGCCTCAGCCCGAGCTTCCAACTCCTGCTTACGCAGGCTCTGGCGGTTCGAGTGCCTTCACTGCTGAATGCCGGTCCGCCACTGTTTTTCAATGACAACAGTCCGCTGCGGAACCTGCCTACCGTAATTAACAGCGTCCCCGGTGCGATCGCAATTCAAACCGTGGAAGACACCAGCAGGTGGCTGGGTCAGGCCGGCGATCCGGTGGCGTGGGCTCCGTTTATCCGCAAGGATCCCTTGGCGGGTGATCTGGCGAAGCCTGTGATCGTGCAATTCGCACGTGGTGATGAGACCGTGCCTAACCCAACTGCAACAGCACTGATCCGTTCCGGCGACTTGAAAGACGTGGCGACGTTCTTCCGCAACGATCTGGCGTTTGCTCTGGGTGTGGGCTTCGGCAAGAATCCGCACACGTTTTTAACAAACATCGGAGGAACTCCCCCGGTCGCGGCAGTGGCGGTTGGTGCACAAACGCAAATCGCCGTGTTCTTCGCGAGCGGCGGCGCCATCACCATTGATCCTGATGGTCCGGGCCCGCTGTTTGAGGTGCCGATTGCCGGTGCGTTGCCGGAAGACCTGGGATTCATTCCGTAAACGGATTTGGTAATTGGGTAATTTAGTAATTGGGTAATTTGACGGCGCGCGCGCCTCAGATTACCCAATTGTTTTTCAATTACTCATTTACCAAATTACGCAATTACCAAATGTCTTCACCACTTCATTCGTTCGCGCAAGCTAGTAATGTGGGCCACATGGTGGTTGCCATGCCAGTCGTAAAGGGCAAGGACGTGGTCCAGCGTCTGCACTCCTGCTTCAGGATGATTCAGCTTGCGGCTGAAATCCTCTGCCTTCAGGGAGCGCAAAAGGTTCACCCAGCGGATGTGGAGGGCTTCCAGCAAGTTCAGTGATACTTCAATGGACGTTGACTCTGAATCTTTCAGTCGGGCCCAGGCTGCTTCTTCATAGGGCTTGATTGTGGGTACATTTTCCGTCAACGCCAGTTTGAAACGCATGTAGGCGTTCATGTGGCTGTCTGGAACATGGTGCGCCACTTGCCGCACTGTCCATCCGCCTTCACGGTAAGGGGTGTCAAGTTGCTGCGGCGAGAGCCCGCGCAATGCGCTCCGCAGTTTTGCTGGAAGAGCTGTGATTTCTTCGATATGCCGTGAACGGGTGGCAGGTGTCGGGTTGGAGTCAGGTGAAAACTGGCCGATTGGGTAGCGAGGATCGGGCATCGTTAATACCTCTCCGGGGCAGCAGGGAAGTTTTTCCAATGTTCAGCCGAGGGCCTTGGCTTTTGAGATTCCCCCTTGCTGCCGATTACCAGATTATATGAAGAAAATTAAGGACTTATGGGACCCTTTTGTAAGTAAAAATTCCCTTGACGCTGGAACCCATTGACGTATACCGTATACCGTCCACGGGGAAAAGACCCATTTTGGGTTCCGGGTTTCAGTTCAGAAAAAAACTGGAATTTTTTAGCAACTCAGGACACCCCTATGGCGTCTAATAATCGCACTAGGGTCTCTGGTAATTCCCACAACAACAGCTTTTGATGTTGCCTTGCCAGCCGGTACAAACTGTTTTGAAGACTTGCTCTGTCTGGACCCGTGGTCATCGTAAAGAATTGAAATCATTAAGTTTTATCAAGATCTAATACATAGGAGAAAAGTGATGCGTTCAAATCTGATCTACGACGCACTCGATACCGTCAACAATCGTTATCTTTTGTGCCAGCTGATCTCCAAGGCGACGCGCAAGTTTCACAAGCCGAATACCCGCATTCAGGAGACTATGAATGATGTGCTGGTGCGGGTTGGCGATGCCGATCAGTCGGAAGAGGTCATTACTGTACTGAACGGCAAGCTTGCCGAACCGCAGCGTCGCGCTGCATAATTGAGTTTCCTGAAATCCCGCCAGGACTGGCTGCCTGGCGGGTCCTCAGGAGGTTTCTGAGGGTGAGATTCTCGCCTGCTGTGACCCAGCGTTCCTATCCTTCCTAGAAAATCAATCCAAAAATCCCGTAGGTGACAAATGACAATTGCGGAGCTAAAAGAAAAAAACATCACCGAGCTTACAAAGATTGCGCGGGCCCTCGACCTCCCCGGTGCCAGCGGTTTGCGCAAGCAGGACCTTATCTTCAAGATCCTGCAGGCTCAGAGTGAAAAAGAAGGGCACATTTTTGCGGAAGGGGTGCTGGAAATCCTCCCCGATGGATACGGCTTCCTCCGCTCTCCCGACTACAACTACCTCCCCGGCCCTGACGACATTTACGTTTCTCCCTCGCAGATCCGCAAATTCGATCTTAAGACCGGTGACACCATCAGCGGCCAGGTGCGCCCGCCCCACGAAGGTGAAAAGTATTTTGCCCTCGTCAAGATTGAGGCCGTTAACTTTGAATCTCCGGAAGAGGCGCGCAACAAGATCCTGTTTGACAATCTCACGCCTCTGTATCCGCAGGAGCGGCTGAAGCTGGAAACAGTGCGTGACAATTTCACCGCGCGCGTCATGGACCTGCTTACGCCCATCGGCAAAGGCCAGCGCGGCTTGATCGTTTCTCCGCCGCGCGCCGGCAAGACCATGATCCTGCAGAACATTGCCAACTCCATTACCACCAACCATCCTGAAGTTGTGTTGATCGTTCTGCTGATTGACGAGCGTCCGGAAGAAGTTACTGACATGCAGCGTTCCGTCAAGGGCGAGGTCATTTCTTCCACCTTTGATGAACCAGCGGCTCGCCACGTGCAGGTGGCGGAAATGGTGATTGAAAAGGCCAAGCGCCTGGTCGAGCACAAGCGTGACGTGGTCATCCTGCTGGATTCCATTACCCGTCTGGCGCGAGCCTACAACACGATTGTTCCGCCGTCAGGCAAAGTGCTTTCCGGCGGCGTCGATTCCAACGCTCTGCAGCGCCCCAAGCGCTTCTTCGGTGCTGCGCGCAACATTGAAGAAGGCGGTTCGTTGACAATTGCCGCCACAGCGCTGATTGAAACCGGTTCACGCATGGACGATGTGATCTTTGAGGAATTCAAAGGCACCGGCAACATGGAGGTCATCCTGGACCGCAAGCTATCTGACAAGCGTGTTTTCCCGGCCATTGACATCCAGCGCTCCGGTACCCGTAAAGAAGAACTCATTATCCCCAAGGACGATCTCACGCGCATCTGGGTGCTGCGTCGCGTCTTGAATCCGCTCTCGCCTGTGGAAGCAATGGAATTGCTCATTGACAAGCTGGGTAAGACGCGGTCGAACAGCGAATTCCTGCAGAACATGAGTTCAATCTAAAACTGTCGGCTCCTGGCTTTTGGCGTCAGGTAAATCTATCTGTGGCCAAAAGCCAGAGCCAAAAGCCAAGAGCTAGGAGCCAGGACCTAAGACGCAAAAATCAAATCTCACCGCGGCGGCGCTGCCGTCAGCGGATTTCAGCGGGTACCCTCCTCGCTAATTCCTGCCAGTCAGGTATTTGCTTTATCTTGGTTGTTCCGCGAGGGTTCCTGTCCTTCCTGCACGTTGGTTGGAACACCTTAGGGCACTTGTGGGTGCAGACTAACGGCACAGAAAGTTGTGGTACTCTGTAGCCAATAGCTGAAAATCCCCGTTCAGTTCACTCGACATCGTGGCGCAGCGTCGAAAATCCGCCTTTCAGATTTCGTACGTCACCATCACCTATCGCAGCGTATTGATGGGGACGCTCGCCGTGATGTCTGTTGCCGCCATCGTAATGTATTTCACCTTTCCTGACACCACCAACAGGCTGATCATGTCTGGCCAGCTCGGCCTGGAGAGGTTATTGACCAAAGCTGGCTTCTTCAATGCACACGATGACCGGCAGGTCAATGATCCCGGCCCGCAGCAGGCCCACTTCATCAATATTGATGGTGTGGTGCGCGTCAAGAAAGCCAGCAGCAATACGTGGGTGACTGCTGATTACAGCCTGGCTCTCGAGAAGAATGATGTTGTCCAGACTGCTGATGAAGGCATTGCGCGTGTTCGTTTTGCTGATGGGACCAACTATACGGTCAAACCGGATTCTCTGATCGTGATCCAGGAAAACTCTGTCAACGAATCGCAGCAGGCCAAGGTCGCGGTCCGGGTCACAACGGGCACCGTGGATCTGACCACCGCCAGCGCCATGGCACGGGGCTCCAAGTCACAGGTCATTGTAGAAGGCGCCACGGCCACGTTCTCCCCTGAGAGCGCGGGCGAAGTTCAGAATGATCCGCGCAATGACCAGCACTCAATTCTCGTCAAGAAGGGCGGCGCTGAGGTGCAGCGTGGGAGTGAAGACGTAAAGATCGTGGAGAACGAAAAAGTGGCCTTTACCAGCGATTCCCCCACGATGACAAAGACCAAGGAGATTGGACCGCCGGTGTTGATGGATCCCAAGTCAGGGGACAATGTGCCTTTGGATCCAAAATCCAAGGGAGTAACCCTCACGTGGGCGCCGGTGGATGGGGTGCATACATTCCATGTAAAGGTAGCGAGGAATCAGTTCTTTACCGGAGCGCTGGTGGTTGACCAGAACTGGACCCATCTGGAACTGGTGCTCGCCAATCTTGGCCCGGGTTCCTACTGGTGGGAAGTGCAGTCTGTGAGTGACTATGGGAAGCTTTCTGCGGCTAGCGAGCGGAACAAATTTACAGTTGTGCCTTACGCGGAAAACGGAGCCAAGATTCCGCTGGAAATTGTGTCTCTGATTCAGCATGGACACGTTTTTGAAATCAAGGGTCAGACCGAGCCGGGAGCAAGGGTGATGGTGAACGGGCAGGAGGTGGCCATGATCAATCCTGATGGAAGCTTCCACCATTTCACCAACCAACTGCCCACGGGTGAAAACTGGATTACTGTTACGGCACAAAATTCAAAAGGCGGATACGGCTTGGTGTCCCGCCCGGTGAATATCCAGTAAAATCCTTATTGTTTGATACAAGGTTTTGATTCAGAGTAGATCGTTCCCCTACAGGATCTTGAAGTAAGCAGGGTGTGGCCGTGGTTCCGGTGCCGGCTGCATATGTCCCAACAGGTTGGCCGGGTGGTCCAGGGAAATCTGAGAAGAAAGAAGCGGGTATGTCGTCAAACGGTTTCAAGTCTGAGAATTCGCGGATTCATAATCTGCGCTCATTGTTCAGCATGTTCTCCAGTGATCTCGCCATTGATCTGGGGACGGCCAACACACTGGTCTATGCCAAGGGCAAAGGCATCGTCGTCAATGAACCTTCCATCGTGGCCATCAACAAGAATACGGGTGAAGTGGAAGCCGTAGGCAAAGAAGCCAAAGAGATGCTGGGCCGCACACCGGGAAACATTGTAGCCATCAAGCCCATGAAAGACGGTGTGATTGCGGATTTCAAAGTCACGGAAAAGATGCTGAATTACTTCATCCAGAAGGCGCACAACCGCAAGATGCTGGTCCATCCACGGATCGTAATTGGCGTTCCTTCGGAAATTACGCAGGTGGAAAAGCGCGCTGTGATGGACTCAGCCTATCGCGCGAAAGCCAGCGAAGTGCATCTGGTGGAGCAGGCCATGGTGGCCGCCATTGGCGCCGGGCTGCCCATCACTGAACCCAGCGGTAACATGGTGGTGGATATCGGCGGCGGCACCACGGACATTGCTGTGATCTCGCTCAGCGGCATCGTTTATTCACGTTCTGTGCGCATGGCGGGTAATCAGATGGATGAATCCATCATGAATTACCTCAAGCGCAAGTACAACCTGCTCATCGGCGAGCGCACGGCCGAGCAGATCAAGATCGAAATTGGCTCCGCGTATCCTCTGGATAAGCCGCTCACCATGGAAATCAAGGGACGCAACCTGATTGAAGGCGTTCCCAAAACAATCACCATTGATGACAGTGAAATTCGCGAAGCGCTCTCAGAGTGCATCAGCACGATCATGAATGCCATCCGCGTTGCTCTTGAACGTACGCCGCCGGAGTTGAGCGCGGACATCAGCGATCGCGGAATCGTTCTCACTGGTGGAGGCGCGCTGCTCAAGAATCTGGACAAGCGGATTCGTGAAGAAACCGGCTTGCCTGTCTCCATTGCTGATGATCCGCTGGCCAGCGTAGTGCTGGGCACAGGCAAGATGCTCAGCGACTTCAAACTTCTGCGGAAGATTTCAATCGATTAGAACCTGATGCAAAGGGAAGGGCGGCGCCATGTGGGGCCCGCCCGGACCGGCCCTCCTAAAGCAACATGGAAAATTTCTTCAGCCGGTATAAAAATCCTCTCGTCCTGATGGCGATTCTCTTCGTGCAGGTGGTTGCACTCGCCACGCAGGTCAAGCGGCCTGAGGGCAGCGGCTCCGCTGCTTCGGGTGGAACACGGCTGATCCGCGTCTGGACTGTGACTGCCATCAGTCCCTTTGAGCGGGCGCTGGTGGCCACCAGCAGTTTCGTGCGGCGGAATTTTCATAACTACATTGATCTGCATGATGTGCGCCAGCAGAATCGCCAGTTGCAGGATGAAATAGCGCAGCTCAAGCTGGAGCAGGTTCGCCTGCAGCAGGATGCGGAGCAGGCGAAGCGGCTTCGGTCGTTGCTCGGCTTCACTCAGCACTATGTCGGCCAGTTGTTACCGGCACAGGTCATCGGCACCAGCGGAGCTGAGCAGTCTCACATGATCCAGATTGATAAGGGGTCACGTAGCGGGGTCAAGGTTGACATGCCGGTCATCACCCCGGACGGCATTGTGGGCAAGGTGAAAGATGTTTTTCCCTTTGTCTCAATGGTGCTCCTGATCAATGACCGTGACAGCGGGGCAGGCGTCATCCTGCAGACCTCGCGGCTGCAGGGAGTTTTGCGGGGTAATCCACAGGGCGAACTGCATGTCAGCGACATTATGTCCGACGAAAAAATCGACGTCGGCGACGAAGTCGTCACCAGTGGCGGTGACAGGATCTACCCTAAGGGCCTGCCGGTGGGCAGTGTCTCGCATGTTTCCCCCGACCGGGAAAATGAGCCGTTTTTGGCGGTCAAGGTAAAGCCGGCGGCAGATCTCAGCAGACTTGAGGAAGTTCTGGTGGTAACCAGGGTTGCCCAGGAAACTGCGCAGCAGAGCGCCCAGCAGAGCAATGTGCGCGCTGCGGATATTCTTTCCGAACGGCTCCCCAGCGTGCCCAAGCCCGAGGAAAAAAAGGCGCACGCTCCTAACGCGAGTGCTCCGGCGGCGCCTTCGCCGGCTCCCGCGTCTCCAGCGACAAACGCAACCAAACCGGTTGCGAATGCTCCCGTTCCTGCCGCTACGGCCAAGGCTGCAACGCCGGCAAACGCGACTAAGACAGTTGGTGCGCCTAGGCCGGTTGTGAAAACAGAGCAGAAAGCCGCTAATCCGCCGGTATCCACCACTGCTTCGCAAAAAACAGGCACGCCAACGGGATCAGCCGCGGATGGAACCGCGATTCAAAATCCCAAGCCAAAGGTGAGTCCAACGCCGGCCAGAAAACCCAAAGCGCCCGCCGCAGCTGAGGCTAGTCCTACGCCAACAGCGGCAGCGTCGCCCGAGTCCCCGCAGGAGAAGCCACCCCGATGAATTACGCTGCAGTCTCATTGACATCGCGCGAGGAGATTGAGGTCCATCGGTTTAGCTGGCCGGTCTCATTGGGCATTCCGCTCCTGGCCATCTTCATCCAGGTCTTTTTTCCGCTGCGGCTGCCTTTCCTGTCCGTATTTGATCTGCCGCTTCTGGTCACTATCTTTTTTGCTGTTGCCCGGCGGCGTCCCATCCCGGGAATGATCACCGGCGCCTTGATCGGTACTGTACAGGACGCCTGGACATCGCTGCCCATCGGTGTCAATGGGATCGCCAAAACGATCATCGGCTTTCTTGCCTCGTCTTTGGGGGTCAAGCTGGATGTAGACAATCCCGGTTCCCGCTTTCTCATGACGTTCACTTTTTACCTGGTTCACCGGGTGATCTACGTAGTGATTGTGCTGGCCCTGGTGGGAGGCAATGAACCGTTCAGCTGGGGACACACACTGGTGGCTGCCCTGGCGAACGCTCTGCTCTCCGTGGTGCTGTTTGCCGGCCTGGACAAGTTCAAACAGCGTATGTAAGCCGCGCTGTAATCCTTCAGTAACCAGCTTCGGGCCTTTGACTTACGCCGCACAGTTGTGATTTGCGGTACTCTTATCACAGGGGCCTTCAGCCAAATTTTAACTGGGTTTGCCGACGAAACCGGCCAACCGTAACCCGTATGCCCGGCCGCGAAGAAAAAATTCCGCAGACGAAACTCACCGCTGTTCAGTACGTCATTCTCGTCGTTTTTCTTGTTCTCTCCTACGGTCTCTGGACGCTGCAGGTGCGAAAGAACGACGAGTACATTGTGCGAGCGGAACAAAACCGCATTCGTCGTGTGCCCATCCTGGCGCCGCGTGGCAAGCTGCTGGATCGCAACGGAGAGATCATTGTCGATAATTATCCTTCGTTCTCCGCGTTGCTGCTGCGCGACCAGAAAGTGGATCTGAACGCAGACGCGCAAAAAATTGCGGACGGGCTGCACATACCTGTTGATGATGTCCTGGACAAAATCAGGCGCTATCAATTAGCCCATAAGCCGTCATTCGAACCTATCTTCCTCAAAGACGACATTACGCCTGACGAGCGAGCATTCATTGAAGCGCATCGTGATGAGCTTCCCGAGCTGGACACACTGATGGTCCACCGGCGTCTCTATCCCAAAGATGGATTCATGGCGCACCTGATTGGCTACGTGGGTGAAGTCAGTGAAGAGATGCTGAATACACCGCGTTTTGAGCTTTATCAGCGCGGTGACATTGTAGGCCAGTCTGGAGTAGAGCTGTATTACAACGACGTGCTCATGGGCAAAGATGGATCACGCCGCGTGCTGGTGGACAGCAAAGGACGGGAAGTCGGCCGCCCTGCGAAGGACGCGAACATACCCGCCATTCCCGGACACAAGCTCAAGCTCACGATTGATCTCGATCTTCAAAAGGCGGCCGAACTCGCCATGCAGGGCAAGAACGGTGCGCTGGTGGCGATGGATCCGCGTAACGGCGAGATCCTTGCGATGGTGAGCAGGCCCACTTTTGATCCCAATGATTTTGCTGTTCGCATCTCCGCCAAAGAATGGAAAGAGCTGACGGAAGACCCGAACCATCCGCTGCTCAACAAAGCCATTCAGGCCCAGCTTGCGCCAGGATCAGTTTTCAAAATCATCATGGCAGTAGCCGGCACCAATGAAGGCATTGCCCAGAACCTGCATGTGAACTGCCCCGGCGGCGGAACATTTTACGGACGGTACTTCAAATGCTGGGTAGTGGCGGAACATCGCGTACACGGTCCGGTGGACCTCACCAAAGCCATTTACCAATCGTGCGATGTGTTCTTTTACACGCTGGCGGAAAGACTGGGAATTGAAAAGATAGCCAAATGGGCCACTTCGCTCGGTATCGGCAAAAAAACGGGCATTGATCTGCCTAATGAGGCCAGCGGCATAATGCCGTCAGAGGAATGGAAGATGAGGACCTTCCGGCAGAAATGGTACCCGGGAGAAGTCATCTCTGTCGGCATCGGTCAGGGCGCAGTTGCCACCACGCCCATCCAATTGGCACGAGCCATTGCCGGCATCTCGATGGGTGGAACACTATACCGCCCGCACGTCGTCAGGCCAGAAGACCTGCCGCCCGAATACAGACAGCTCTCGACTTCCAACCTGCCTGATGTGGTTCACATTCCCATGAACCCGCAAGCCTGGATCACTATCACTGACGCCATGTCAGACGTGGTGCGGCCAGGGGTAGGCACTGCGGGCATGGAGCATCTTGAGGGGATAGATTTTGCCGGCAAAACTGGAAGCGCCCAGGTGATCAGCAACACGCTGCGTAAGAGCAAGGGTTTCTCCAGCAAACAATACAGGGACAACGGATGGTTTGTCGGTGTAGCCCCGCGTCGGAATCCTGAGGTTGTGGTCTGCGTGCTTCTGGAGCAGGGCGAGCATGGTTATCTGGCTGCGCGCGTCACCTCAGAAGTCATCAAGGCATACGTTGAAGAGCAGCGCCGCCTGCGGAACAATCCCACTTTGTTCAGTGACAAGGCCGATCCGGGAAGTGTTCCCGTCGCCGGTTTCTGGACCAGTCCGTCCCAGGAGCAGCATCAGGACGAGCAGCCATCACAGCAAGGTGAAGCCAGTGAAGACCATTTGCACGGCGGAACAATGCTGGTGCAGATGAGCGCGCCCCACACCAAGCGCGCAAAGCTCGTACCTCCGGCCGAAATCGGAATGGCGGGAGAGCACTAATGCGCCGGATGATTTCTTTCCGGGATTTTGACTGGACGTTGCTCGCCTTCGTCCTGCTGATCTGCTCTCTTGGCGTCCTGGAAATTTACAGCAGCACCTATGGAACCAAGTTCGCCGCCACCAGCGGAACTCCTCTCTACATGAAGCAGGTGTACTGGGTTTTGGCCGGAGTTGTGCTCATGTTCCTGGTCAGCATGATCAATTACCAGTTGCTGCTGGAGAACTCACACTGGCTTTACATTGCCTCAGTGCTGTCACTTCTTGCAGTCGCAATCGTGGGCAAGAAATACCTGGGCGCAAGGCGCTGGATCCAGCTTCCTGGAGGCCAGCACTTCCAGCCCTCTGAGTGGGTAAAGCTGGTCCTGATTCTGGCCATGGCGCGATATTTCAGCGAGGAAAGCGACCATAGCACTACCTTTGGCGACATCGTGAAAGGCGGATTGATAGTGCTGGTTCCCATGGCGCTGGTCCTCAAACAGCCGGACCTCGGGACTGCCCTTACGTATGTCCCAGTCGCAATCATGGCGCTGTTTCTTGGCGGTATTCAGTTCAAGCATGCGCTCATCATTCTGGTGATCCTGGGAGTGCTGGCTCCCACGGTATGGGTCAAAGGCCTGAAACCTTACCAAAAGCAGAGATTGACCAGCTTTCTTCACCCTGAAGCTGATTCCCAGAAGTCGGGGTATCAAGTTGAGCAATCCAAAATCGCGGTGGGTTCCGGAGGCATCTGGGGCCGCGGAATACGCGGCGGATCGCAGACCCAGGGCGCTTTTCTGCCTGAGCCGCACACTGACTTCATCTTTGCCGCGTGGTCAGAGGAGCACGGGTTTGTCGGCGCGGTGGCCCTGCTGCTGCTATACTTTATCCTGTTGATGCGTTTGATCCACAACGCTCAAACCGCGCCTGACCGCGCGGGAGGGTTTGTGGTGATGGGAGTAGTAGCCGTGCTGCTATTTCACGTCCTGGTCAACGCAGGCATGGTGGTTGGGTTTATGCCCGTCACCGGAATTCCTTTGCCCCTGATGAGCTATGGTGGCTCGTCCTTGTTGTTCATGTTTATGGCGATGGGAATTGTGATGAACGTTCGCATGCGCCGTTTCGTCAACTAACGGGCAAGGATTATGGGAACAAACGCGCCAATCGTGGCGCAATTAGACAAGATTTAAACGTTAAGCCCTGACGTTGAATGAGGGCACCGGCCTCTGAAGAGAGCTGGAGTGAAAATTTGAGAGCGTTGACGGGATGGCAACGGCCCCGCAAATTGCAGAGTGGCCACAACCCCGGAAATGCGAAGGTGCCAGGATTTTTCAAACAAGTCATACGCAGGTTCCTGAAGCTCGAGACAGGAGTTCATCCTCCAGCCACAGCTACATTCCTGTTTGCATGCAAGATTGAATTTCCAGACACTCAAATGAACGGCGCTTCAGCGCGCTAAGCCATTTCTCAAACGCCACTCCCTGGCTAAAAGGTGAATCCTTCTTCGGACCGGCAAAACCGGAGAATATCCATGTCAAAAGAATTGTTTGTCTCTTCTACACCGCATGAGACCAAGGTCGCGGTAGTGGAAGAAGATCAGTTAACTGAAATCTATTACGAGCGTGAGAACGAATACACACTCGCTGGCTCTATCTACAAAGGCAGGGTCACGCGCGTACTTCCTGGAATGCAGTCTGCGTTCGTGAATATCGGGTTGGAGCGTGACGCCTTCCTCTATGTTTCTGACTTTCTGCTGGAAGAAGAAGAGGACGCCGAGGGCCTGGAGCAGGTGGTCTCGCGCAGCAAGCCGCTGGTCATGGGCGAAAGCCCGGAGGTGGGAACTGAACCTCGACCTATGGAAGCGGAAGAGGTGATCCCAGACGAGCTTGCTGCTGAAGCGTCTGCGCCCGAAGAACTTGCCGAGTCTGAACCAAAGGAATCGCACGAAGAAGAACAGAGCCATGAAGGTGCTCGCAGATGGCGTGGACGGCGCCGCCGTGGACGTGGGCGGGGACGCCCTGGCGATCGCGATGAGCATGAGCCATCCGCACAGCCCGTGCAGGAAGCGCAACCGGAGGTCCGGCCGGAAACGCCCAGAGAAGAGCGCCAAGAACGCCAAGAGCGGCATGAGCGTTATGAGCGCGGACCAGAGCCGCGCGCGCACTCGGACTTCCCTCCCATGGTGCTGCCCGGCGAATCCATCTCCAAGTACGGCGGCTCACCGGCGGCAGGTGAATCACGCACACCGCAGCCACCCCCACCCCCTGTACGGAGCGCGCGTCCTTCTACCGAGTACACCATCAACACGGCCCAGTTTTCACCTGGTTCCATGGTTCTGCCCGGAGAGTCCCTTGCCAAGTACCAGCATGAAGGCCGCGCAAGCGGATCCACATTCAACGAGGAATCGGCTGCGGTCCACCAACCAGAGCCGGAACTGGAATCGCAATCACACGAGCAATATTTCGAACCTGCGCAACATTCCCAGAGCCACGAGGATGCTGGCGGTTCCGCATGGGAGCCTGTTCCGGAGCCTGAAACGCAAGCCCCGGAGCATGATGAAAATCACAGCCATCGCTCTGAAGAGCGGCTTGAGCACATGGATGTAGCCGGGATCTTCGGCAACGAACCAGTGATTGAAGAGCCTTCAGTCGAACTTCAGCACGAGCAAAGCGCAGGCGAGAAAACTGAGATTGAGCAGTCTCAAGCCGAGGAGTCTTCCGCAGAAGAGGAGCCACAGCCGTGGCGTGCCTCGCCGCGAGGTGTGATGGAAGAAGAGGAGATTGAAGAAGAAGAAAGTGATCTTCCCGGCTTCGAAGAAGACCTTGACCTGGCCGAGTTCGATGAACTCGAAGAAGAAGTGCTCGGGCCCGGAGATGAGCGTCTGGTAGCGATGGGCGGCGAACTGACAGAGGCCGTCCGTGATGCGCATATCAACGAACGCGCCACGGGACGTTATGAAGGTGAAGGACTCGAAGAGAGAGCAGATGAAGCTGGCGAAGACGAATTTCTTGATCGCTTTAATCGCATTGCTGATCAGGATGAAGAGCAGGGAGTAGCGGAAGAATTTGACGAGTCCGAGGAGGACGAGGCAGGCGAGCCGGTTGAAGGTGAGGAAGAACTCGAAGGAGCGCGTGCCGAGCATCGCGTGGCTACCGGAACTGCTGGTTACCAGCAGCCGCAGCGCGGCGGCCGGCGTCAGCCGGATCGTCGCGGTGGACGACGCCAGGGACGTCGTATGCGTGGCCGCAGGTTCCAGGCCCCGCGCCAGTTGCCGGCCATCAGTGATCTTCTGAAAGAAGGGCAGGAGATCCTGGTTCAGATTGCCAAGGAACCCATTGCCAAGAAAGGCGCGCGCATCACCAGCCATATCGCCTTGCCGGGACGTTTTCTGGTGTACATGCCCACTGTGCACCACACTGGCGTGTCACGCAAGATTGCGTCGGAAGAAGAACGGCATCGCCTCAAGCGCATTGTGCTCAGCGAGCGTGGTGAGGCGCACGGCGGTTTCATTGTTCGTACCGCCGCCGCGGGTGCGAACGAAGACGATTTGCGGGCCGACATTCGCTTCCTGATAAACCTGTGGAATGAAATTCGCGGACGCGCTGAAAAGTCAAAAGCTCCGGCGCTGATTTATCACGATCTCAACCTTGTCGAACGCATTCTGCGTGATCAGGTCACCAGCGGCTTCTCCGCCATCTGGGCAGACACAGAGCAGGAATACGAGCGTGTGCTGCGTTTTGTCAGCCGCTTCCAGCCTTCGCTGGTGAAGCGGGTGAAGCTCTATAGCAAAGACACGCCGCTGTTTGAGCAGTTCAGCATCACGGATGAGATCAACAAGGCGCTCAAATCAAAAGTCTGGCTGAAGAGCGGCGGCTATATCGTCATCAACCAGACCGAAGCGCTGGTTGCAATTGACATCAATACCGGAAAATACGTAGGCAAGACCGCGCGCCTTGAGGACACCATCGTCAAGACGAACATGGATGCCATCCGGGAGATTGTCCGTCAGATCCGACTGCGCGATCTGGGCGGAATCATTGTGATCGATTTCATTGACATGGATGAGCGCAAGAACCGGCAGAAAGTCATGCAGGCGCTGGAAGAGGCGCTCAAGGCTGATCGCGCGCCATCGAAGGTGTTGCAGTTCAACGATTTCGGCCTGGTGGCCATCACCCGCAAGCGCGTCAAGCAGTCTCTGGAGCGCACGCTGGGCCAGCCTTGCCCAACCTGCCAGGCAACCGGCATGATCAAGTCTGTGACCACGGTGTGCAATGAAATCTATGTTGAACTGCGGAAGATGTCGCGCCACTTCGAGCGTGACGTGATGCTCCGCGTCAATCCCGAGGTGGCCAAGGCCCTCAAAGCCAACGGCGGCCGGTGGCTGCAGGAAATGGAGGATTTGAGCAAGAAGACGATTCTGGTCAAATCTGATCCCTTACTGCATCCTGAGCACTTTGACATCCAGTAGACTGGTTTTGCCCGCTCGGCGCGAAGACGCAAATGTAAAGATGAATTTTTGCTGAATTTCTTTGCGTTCTTCGCGTCCTTTGCGGTTAACTTGATCTCTGAATGAGCAGGAACTCCAAAGCCAACAGCCACCAAAAACGAGCCCTGAATGCATATGTGAAACTGGCCCGTGCCGCCAACACGGCCATGGCTTATGCTCGCGTTGGCCTGGAGGACGCAGACCTTACATTGAGTCAGTTCGCGGTGCTGGAAGCTCTTTATCATCTCGGCCCGTTGAACCTGGGAGATCTGGCGCGAAGAATCCTTACCAGCAGCGGCAATCTCACCCTTGTCATTGACAACCTGGAAAAGCGCGGGCTTGCAAAACGCCGGCAGCAGGGACATGACAAGCGGTTCATCATAGCCAGCATTACTCCGGCTGGCCGAAAGCTGATTGCCCGAATTTTTCCTCAGCATTCCCGCCGGATCGTGGAGATCATGGCGCGACTCACTTCTGCCGAACAGGAACAACTCGGGCGTCTCTGTCGTAAGCTGGGGACAGGCGAAGAATGACACCGTGTCCGGGCATGGGGCGGTTGCTGGCCGTGTTATCGTAGTCCGCTCATGCCTCTCCGGACCGTTCTTTACGCCACGGCAATTTTTCTCGGAAGCTTTCTGCTGTTTCTGGTGGAGCCCATTGCAGGTAAACGGCTGCTCCCGTTGTTAGGCGGCTCAGCCGCGGTCTGGACCACCTGCCTCGTCTTTTTCCAAACGATGCTGCTTTTGGGCTACGCTTGCGCTCACTGGGTGGCAACTCGCCTTCGCCCGCGAGCGCAAGCCCTGGTCTATTCCATGTTGTTGCTGGCGGCATTGGCGCAGGCATGGTTCAGTCTCCATCCTCATTTGCAGGCTTCCACTCTCCATCCCATCGCCAGTGCGTTTCTGGTTTTGACCACCCTCATCGGACTTCCGTTTTTCGTGCTCTCAGCCACCAATCCGCTGCTGCAATCCTGGTACTCGCGGGCGTTTGCCAAAGCTGCGGTGAGCGGAACTGCAAGCGAGACCGTGGTGGAAGTGATGACCCCGCCGTACCGTCTCTTTGCGCTTTCGAATTTTGGATCCCTGCTGGCTCTTGTCCTGTATCCGTGGCTGCTGGAGCCGCGCCTGAGTCTGGGTATGCAAAGCCGGGGCTGGGTGGTTGGATTTGTGTTTTTTGCGGCCGCTTGTGCCGCAATCGTCTGGAGTACCGCCGGCTCACGGGCGTCTTCCCTGCGAACATCAAACGTTGCAGCCGGCATAGACGTCCCGCCCACAGCTGTGCACCGGGTGCTCTGGTTGCTTTTATCTGCCTGCGGATCAGTTCTGCTGTGCGCGTTCACCAACCACCTGAGCCAGAATGTGGCTCCCATCCCTCTGCTCTGGATCGTTCCACTCATTGCATACCTTTTGAGCTTCGTGTGGGCTTTCAATGGCTCACGGCTTTACCCTCGCAAGTTCATGCTCGCTCTCATAGTGCTGTTCCTTGGTGGCATTGCAGCCAAGCTTTATCTCACTGATCGCCTCACCACGCCCATCTGGTTCACCATCCTGTTCTACTGCTTTTGCCTGTTTCTTTTCTGCCTGGCCTGTCATGCCGAGCTGTACCGGCTCCGCCCCTCGCCTCGGCACGCCACTGCTTTCTATCTCACCATCGCGGCTGGTGGAGCGCTTGGGTCAGTTTTTGTGGGGATCTTTGCGCCGCTGTTCTTCAGCGCCAACTATGAGCTGGTATGCGGTCTGGTGTTTATAACATTGCTGCTGATTGCGGTCACCTGGGACAGCGGCCCTTTCCATCGAATTGTGTGGAGCGCCGCTACTATGGGCTGCGTCTTTCTTGCGTTTTTCCAGATGCGCCAAAACGCCAGGGGCGCCATGGACCAGTTGCGGAACTTTTACGGCACGTTGCGGGTAACGGAAGAACTTGAATCGGAGACCACAGCCTACACGCGGACCCTTTACCACGGCACCATCCAGCACGGTACCCAAGTGTTTAGCAATGAGCTCCGCATGACGCCGACCACATATTACGGCCACAATTCCGGGGTCGGCCTGGCCCTGGATTATTGTTGTGGGA
>DATEJX010000197.1:0-2327 GCA_035277785.1 Candidatus Angelobacter sp.
TATGACAAAGCAGCGGCTGTGTATCCGCATCCTTATATGGCGCACTATCGTGCCTGCAATTTGCTCAGCAACCAGGCGAAACCGGACCAGGCAATTGAGAAATGCAATCAGGCCATCGCCGATGATCCCATTCAGTGGGGACCTTATCAGCTGCTGGGCAGCATTTATACGAGGACCAGCAAACCGAAAGATGCGCTTGAAGCTTACGAAAAAGGTGTTACCACGGCGCAGAAAAGCCTGGAAGCCCAGCCGGATGCGGCAATCGTAAAAAGCGGCCTGGGGCAGATGCTGAACGCAGAAGGAAATTTACTCTTGCAGCTTAAGCGGCCTGATGACGCGATTGCGGTATTTGTCCAGGCCACGAAGGTGGCCGTCTATCCTGCCATGCCGTATTTCAATCTCTGCGCCATCTATTACAACCTGAAGCGCTCGCAGGATGCATTGGCGGCCTGCGACCAGGCTCTCTCATCCGATCCCACCATGGCAGATGCCTATTACATCAAAGGCAGCATTCTGTTCGGCCAGGGCATGGAGGAGCACGGCAAGTTTGTGGTTCCTCCGGGCACGATTGAATCACTGAACAGCTACTTGAAATATGCCCCCATGGGGGATCACGCGCGCGTGGTGCAGGATATGATCAAGCAAACCCAGGCGGCGAACTGAAATCAATTCAGGCTGATCTACTGCGGGGCTATCGCACACCCTCGGAAGTCGATCGTCAGATCGACGATTCCTCTTTGCTCATCGAGCTTTCGTATGGAGTCATTCTCTGCCGCTGCGCCCGGAGGCAATAGCGACTTGTTGCGCTCGAAAAAGAGGTCCAGCCAGCGAGTATTGAAGATACTGCCCGGCGTCAATCCTGAGTTAGCAACCAGGGTTTCGGCGAGCGTTGTATCTAGCCCGACAAGCTCGAATTTCCCAATGCGGAACTGTCGGCCTTCGTCCACCTCAATCTTCAAAACAATTGTGCTGCGCGCCTCGTCCTGTGTGGTGCTCGGCACAGCAGCAAAATCAATGAACCCCCGTTCGCCATAAGCGTTGCGCAGCGCTTCAATCCCACGGCCGATTTTGCTTGTATCAAAGATGTCTCCCTGTTCAATGGGAAAGAACTCACGCAGTTGTCGGTCATCGAACTGGGTAGCGTTGGCAAACACAATCCGATCAAGCCGGTATTGCTTCCCTGGTTTAACCTCAGCAGTCAGATTGACGGTTTCTTCCTGTTTCCTGTTGGTGACCGTCTCCATGAAACCGTGGTCAAGCACGGCCCTGAAATATCCATGATGCTGGAAAATCTGCTGGACTGCGGCTAGGGCATCCTGCGGCCAGGCAGCCCGGTCGTCAATTGCGGATGAGGCTTGCAATTCGGTCAAGATTTGCTGCTCGCTTATCGCCAGAGGCTCAGAGCTGTTGAGGTGGATGCTCTTAAACCGAATAGTTTTTGGCGCTGGCGATTCCGGCTGCTGTTGCTGCGTTTGCCGAGCTTTCCGCGCGAGCGTTGACATAGGAGGGCAGCGTTGGAGTCGCTCCGGCGCCTGTGAGAAAACCGTGTAACAACCAAGGATGACAAGGAACGTTGCCGAGGTCAGAGCGCGCGCCATCAGCCACCCCTTTTGGTAAGCCTACTCCTTCAGAACGCTTGCCCCATAACCGTTTGCAAGGAACTTTGCCCCTCACTTCGGGTTAATATAGTGACAAGTTTTTCTTCTCATGCCAGCGCGAATCAGCAGACTTAACTCATTTTGCGTAACCCTGGCACTGCTGGGGACACTTGCCGCGCAACGGGCGGCGCCATCGCCAACTCCGCAGGCGTGTCCGCAAGGAAGTGATCCCGCAGAGCTGAACCTCCCCGACGTGAAGTCCTGCGCTCCTGCGCCCCAGAAGACAGAGCTGGATCTGCCGCCTACCACTGATCCGCGTGAGATCGTGCGCAGATCCGTTGAAATCGATCATCGCACTTTGGAACTGGCTCGCAATTACACCTGCCAGAACCGTGAGGTCATCCATCATCTGGGCAAGGACGGCCAGATCAAATCCACCGAAACCAAGACCTACGACATCAACTTTTATTACGGAGAAGAGTACAACCGCCTTGTCCAGAAGGATGACAAGCCGCTGAGCGAAGCTGACCAGAAAAAAGAAGACGAGAAGCTGGACAAGTTCCTGGCCAAATATCGTGATGAGAGCCTGGAAGACCGTGAGAAGCGTCTGGCGAAAGAGAAGAAGCAACGCGAGGAGGGACGTGCCTTTCTCCGCGACCTGGTAAATGCTTATGACTTCCGCCTCGTTGGGGAAGAACAGGTGGGCGGCATTGATTCTTACGTCATTGA
>DATEJX010000198.1:0-8247 GCA_035277785.1 Candidatus Angelobacter sp.
AAGACCGGAACCATCTGCTACGCCGTGGGCTGGACGCAGCATTCGAACGGAGTGCAGATTATCCGTACCGCCGCAATCCTGCAGCTCCTGCTCGGCAATGTAGGCCGGCCTGGCGGCGGAGTGTTGGCGTTGCGCGGCCACGCTTCCATTCAGGGATCAACTGACGTTGCAACCCTTTATGACATCCTCCCCGGCTATCTGCCGACGCCAATTTTCAACAAAGACGCCAATACCTTCAAGGACTACATTAAAAAACATCGCGCAAGTACAGGATGGTGGGCGAACTTTGACAAGTACATCGTGAGCTTCCTCAAGTCATATTACGGCGATGCTGCCACTGCTCAGAATGACTATTGCTTTGACTGGCTGCCCCGCGTCACCGGCGATCATTCGCACTTCGGCTACTGGCTGGACATGATGGATGGCAAAGTGGATGGCCTGTTCATGATGGGCCAGAACCCGGCCGTCGGCGCCCCGAACGGGAGACTTCAGCGTAAGGCTCTGGCCAAACTGAAGTGGTTTGTCGTGCGTGACTTCGTGGAAATCGAACCGGCATCCTTCTGGTACAACTCGCCGGAAGTGGAGCGCGGTGAGCTGAACCCTGACACCATCGCAACAGAAGTGTTCCTGATGCCCGCCGCGGGCGTTCCGGAAAAGGACGGCACCTTTGTCAATACGCAACGACTCCTGCAGTTCCACAATAAGGGGCCGGAGCCTCCCGGCGACTCGCGGAGTGAGACATGGTTTATGTATCACCTGGGGCGACTGCTCAAGGCCAAAGCGGCAAAGGATCCGCGGCCGCGCAACGCGCCGCTGAACGCCCTCACCTGGAACTACACGACGCATGGTCCGCACGCCGAACCGAGCGCCGCAGAAGTCATGATGGAGATCAACGGCTGGACCGTGGCCGATCACAAGCTTGTCTCCGGCTACAGAGATTTGAAAGCCGATGGGTCCACAGCCTGCGGGGCCTGGATCTACTCCGGCTGCTTCCCCTCCCGCGACAAGAACCGGGCCAACGAACGCAAACCGCAAGGCTTGTATGGTCATGGCTGGGGATATGCCTGGCCTTCTGATCGTCGCATCATCTATAACCGCGCATCGGCTCGGCCTGATGGCAAACCGTGGAGCGAACGCAAAAAGCTTGTCTGGTGGGACGCTGAGAAAAAAGAGTGGACAGGCCTCGACAATGCCGATTTCACCAAAGACAAGGCCCCAGACTATCGGCCGGGTCCAGGCGCCGAAGGCGACGCTGCTCTCGCCGGCGACAAGCCATTCATACTGCACCCCGACGGCGTCGGCTGGATCTACGTCAGCAGCGGATTGAAAGACGGTCCTCTGCCCACACATTACGAGCCGCTGGAATCGCCGTTCTCCAACCCACTCTACCCGCAACAGAATACTGATCCGGCGGTTCTGCGCCGCGAGCGGCCTGATAACCCGTACGCCAAGGACGCTGATCCCAGATTTCCTTATGTTCTCACCACCTATCGTCTTACAGAGCATCACACTGCTGGCGGAATGACCCGCACGCTGAGCCATCTGGCTGAGTTGCAGCCGGAACTGTTCTGCGAGGTCTCGCCGGAAATGGCAGCCGAACTTGGCCTCCAGCATGGCGACTTCGCGACAATCACCACCATGCGCGCCATTGTGGAGGCACGTGTCCTGGTAACCAGCCGCATGAAACCGGTTCGCGTGGCGGGTCGCACCGTCCACCATGTCGGACTTCCTTATCACTGGGGCTCCAACGGACTGGTCAAAGGCGACGTCGTCAATGATCTGCTGCCAATCTCAGAAGAGCCCAACGTACGCATCATGGAAACCAAGGCGCTGCTGTGCGATATCAGGCCGGGCCGGCGTCCGAGAGGCAAGAAAGCGCTTGAAGAACTCAGAGCAAAACGGGAGCAGGCGGCATGAACCACACAGAAGCACAACCGACGAATGGGCATCGCACCACCGCATTCTTCACTGATTCCACTCTCTGCATCGGCTGCAAGGCTTGTGAAGTCGCCTGCAAAGAGTGGAACCAGGTTTCCGCGGATGGCTATGACTGGAGCAGCTTTTCTTACGACAACACCATGGCTGTGGGTCACTCCACGTGGCGGCATGTGAAGTTTGTGGAGAATCCAACTATTCCCGGCGAGGGCGGCAATGCACCCGGCCAGCTGCCTGCCTGGAGTTTCTCCTCTGACGTCTGCAAGCACTGTGAAGAAGCTGGGTGCCTGGAAGCCTGCCCCACGGGCGCAATCGTGAGGATGGAGACTGGCGCAGTTTTCGTACAGCCGGACGTCTGCAACGGATGCGCTTACTGCGTGGTGAACTGTCCTTTCGGCGTGGTGGAGAAGAATAAAGAAGACGGGCGCGCCTTTAAATGCACGTTCTGTTCTGACCGCCAGAGTGCAGGACTCAAACCAGCTTGTGCTCAAGCCTGTCCGACGGAGTCGATCAAGTTTGGAGAGATCAACGAGCTTCGCCAGCACGCTGAAGACCGCCTGAAAGAACTGCAGGAGAAAGGCGTGGACGATGCTGTGATCTACAATCCCGTGGATACCAGCGTGAAAGGCATTCACGCATTTTTCCTGCTTCGCGGAGATCCCCGCGCATACAATCTTCCGCCACAGCCGGAGATTCCCACCATTTATCAGAAAAAAGCATGGACGTCCGCTGCCGTGGCAGCCGGGGCCATGTTGGGCGCCACCTTGCTGGCGTTCCTGGGAGATAATCGCCGATGAGTCGCGTTCCCCTTCCTGAAATGCCAGATCGAGTCCCTGACCAGCGCAGCGAAGCGCGCCTGGCTGAAATCCGCCGTGAAGCCGCCGAGAGAGGCACAGTCAGCGGCAAAGGTATGTTGCCGGTTGGCGCTCCATTTCCTAAAGCGAGTTCTGAAACCGGGTACTATGGCGTGCCCATGCTCAAAGAGCCCCAGTGGACCAAGGAAGTTCCAATGTACTTCTTTGTGGGTGGAGCGGCCGGAGCCGCTGCCGTGGTGGCCAGTGCAGCCAACCTGCTCACCAATGACCGTGATCTGGTGCGCGATGCACGCTGGGTTGCGGCCGTAGGCGGAGTGATCTCCCCTGCTCTTCTCATCTCTGATCTTGGTGTGCCGTCGCGTTTCCTCAACATGCTTCGCGTCTTCAAGTTGCAGAGTCCCATGAACATGGGCGCGTGGACATTGGCAGCATTCTCCACTTTCTCCGGCGCATCTGCATTCGCCAACCTGCTGCGACAGAAATTTGGCGAGGCCTTGCCGATTCGGCTGGTAGAGCACTCTTCAGGGGCGCTTGCGTCCCTTACGGGCATGGTTCTCTCCACTTACACCGGCGTTCTGATTGGGGCAACGGCAATTCCGGTATGGAATGATCACGCCGTAAGCCTGCCACATCATTTTGCCGCGTCAGGAGTAAATTCCGCGGTTTCAATCCTGGAACTGCTTGGCCATGATGACAGCCGCGGACTCAATCTGCTGGGAATGGCTGCTTCTGCTTTTGAGGTGTATGAAGGCATCGAGATTGAAATCACGCGCGATCGCGTGAATGAGCCATTGAAAAAGGGTTTGAGTGGCGTCATTGTGCGTGCTGGAGGGATTCTTTCCGGGCCCGTTCCGCTTGTCTTGCGGGCGGCCTCTCTCATCACCGGCAACATAAAGTTGAGGCGAACCGCATGCTGGGCAAGCTTGGTGGGCTCGTTACTTACGCGCTTCGGCTGGATTCAGGCGGGCCATGCATCAGCTAAAGATCACCGCATCCCGCTGCAGCTTCCGGAAAGGGTGAAGGAGATTCGCAAGTCGAGCAAGGAACTGGCTGCCTGAGGTCATCGATTGACGCCGCGAGCGGCAGAGCTAGATGACCCGGCTGCGATCAGTCGGGAAGGTAACGTTTCTCCAGCGGGAGCTTGCCGTCAATCTTCAACACTTTAATGCTGCTGTCGACTGACCGCACAGGCACAATTCCCATTGCTCCGGCTCGAGCGGCCACAATCTCAAGCACTTGAGTATCAGACTCTACAACCACAAACAGGTTTTTGTGCTCTGCCACAAACGTTTGAGCTCTGGCAGCGGGCAGCTGCGTTAAGCGTTGGATAAGTTCCATGGAACCAGTGGAATTTCTGTTGATCACCACCACTATGTCGCGGCCATTGGGCCATTTCCTGGTATCCGATTTTAAAATTTTGCCCAGTTCAGTCGCCGTCAGGTTCTGAACGGAATTTTGTTTTTGTGCCACGATCGCGATGTGGTGTGCGAATGCAGACGCACAACATGACAACAGAATGGCAACCAGCGTTGAAATCTTACGGTATTCCATGACTTGCTCCGGCCAGCTCTGCTGAATTTGGATGAATGCGCGAGTTGGCTTTCCAACGTGAGGCTCAAGGAAGCGAGAAAGAAAAATGAGCCCACCAACTACTGATGAGCTCGAAAAAATGTTTCGCTGCGCTCCAAAAATCTGCAGTGATAATAGGAAAAGTTCAGACGCGCGAAAAGAGTACTGAGGTAATACCAAACACGCACTTTGTTGCGACGTAAAGAGAGCTCCGTAGAGTCACACACCCTTTCAGTCTCGCGAGCCTCTCACGTGGGTAACCGGAGCCGGGCGCGCAGACCTCCCATCGGCGAATCTTCCAGTGCGATTGTTCCTTGGTAAAGCTCCGCAAGGTCGCGAACGATTGCCAGCCCAAGCCCGGATCCGGGGGCAGCTTCATCTGCGCGCACTCCACGCTGCAAAACCCGGTCGCGCATGGAGGGCGGCAGTCCGGGTCCATCGTCATCCACCGTCAGAACCACTGTGCCGTCTTTCTGCGCGGATTGTATTTTCACCCGTGATTTCGCCCACTTGCAGGCGTTGTCCAGAAGATTGCCCAGCATCTCTTCCAGGTCTTCGCGTTGGCCGCGAATGGAATGTTCGGGCGGAACATCGACCTCAATCGCGAGTCCTCTACCGGCGTAGATTCTCAACAAGGTTCTCGTCAGGCCTTCGACCGCAGGCAGCACAGGACAACGCGCGCCCGGCACCTTGCCGGGAGTAGCTGCGCGTGCCTGTGCCAGGTGATAATCAACCTGCCTGCGCATACGTTCCACCTGCACGCTAATGGTGGCCGCAATTTCGTTCTGGCCTGACGCCTCAGCCCGATCAGACTCCTGCGTGAGCACTGCCAGCGGTGTCTTCAATCCGTGGGCAAGGTCGCCGGCCCTCGCCAGTGCCCGCTGGACGATCCGCTCGCGGTGCTCCAGCAAAGCATTGAGATCGTTCACCAGTGGCTGCACTTCTGTTGGATATGCTCCTTCCACCCTGCTGGCGGAGCCATCGCGCAGGGCCAGAAGCTGCCGCCGCAGGCGGCCAAAGGGCAGAAGGCCGACACGGAACTGCCAGATTCCGATCAGGATGAATATGAGGGCGGATCCGAAAAATGTTAACAGGAACCGGCGAGGTACTAGACGCGTCTGGTGATGCACCACGAGAAATAGATAATGAAGCAGTGGGATTAGCCCAAGCGTCCAGAAAAGCGTCCCCAGCAGGACCCGTCCGCGGAAAGAATCCAGCCACTTCATGAATGCGCCTTCATGCGATACCCTAAACCTCGCACGGTCTCTATGAACGCTGGTCCCAATTTCCGCCGCAAGCGTGCGATGAATACTTCTACAGTATTGGAATCGCGGTCAAAATCCTGCGCATAAATGTGTTCGGTCAACTCGCCCTGGGAGACCACGCGCTGTCCATGGTGCATCAGGTAGGAAAGCACGCGAAATTCGTGGCTTGTTAGTTTCACTTCCGCACCTTCAACCGTCACTTTACCGGAGCGCGGATCGAGGACGAGCGCACCACAACGAAGTTCAGGGCTGATTTGTCCGCTGGAACGCCGAATCAGCGCACGCAGCCGCGCCAGCAATTCTTCCATGCGGAAGGGCTTTGACATGTAGTCGTCAGCCCCAACGTCGATTCCCTGCACCTTTTCGTGCCAGCTGCCTCGTGCGGTCAGCACCAGCACCGGCATCGCCTGCCCGGCTTCGCGCCATTGACGCAGTAAGGTCAATCCATCCACTTTCGGTAGTCCCAGGTCAAGAACTACTGCGTCGTACCGTTCATCGTGCGCAAGAAGATCTGCACGTTCGCCATCGGAGGCATGGTCAACAGCGTACCCGGCACGGCGAAGCGAGTCAGTGAGCTGCCGCGCCAGTGATGCCTCGTCTTCTACTACAAGCACGCGCACGTTTTCTCCTCTGGTATGTGGTGTAAATTGCCGTCAGTGATTCGTCTTCAACCGGCACTACCGCGCATGATTCCTTCACGTCAAGGAGACGAGAAATGACCTGAATGCAGGCTGAACAACTCGTTCAGGAGCCATTCAAGCACGGAGCGGTATCTTCGGCAACGTTGAAGATCAAACCGGAGGAAGACCCATGAAAGCAATCAGCGCAGCGACAGTCCTCTTTCTTGTGTTGGGCCTTATCGCAGTGGCACAACACCAACAGCACGGAGACGCACAACCGGCCTCAGACAACATGATGCCGCATCCTTCGCACGCCGCGGGCGTGCCAATTACTTACGCCGAACTGAAGCAGACTGTGGCCGAGTTGGATCATGCCCGGCAGGCAACCGCAAAATATCAGGACGTGCATGTGGCTGAAGCGGACGGATATCAGGTGCTTGGGCCAGAAGTTGGAGGGATGGGTGTGCACTTTGTGCGGACCCTGGAACCGAAGAGCTTTGACATAGAGAAGCCTCCCATATTGCTTTATGCCAAGGACCCGACCGCACCCGGCGGATACTCTCTGGCCGGGGTCAGCTATCTGTGGAATGCGCCCGAAGGGCCTGATGGCCAGCCTGTCAACTCGCCATTCCCAAAATCGCTGGCACGCTGGCACCGCCATGGACATATCTGCGTCCTGCCTCACCTGGACAACCCTCACGGATTATCTGAGGAGCAGTGCCGCGCCCAGGGCGGTCAATTCATCGCTCAGAGTCAATGGCTGGTCCACGTCTGGATCTGGAAAGACAATCCTTCAGGCGTGTTCAGCCCCGAGAACCCAGCATTGAAATAATGCGCTCTGATGCCCATCTGCATTGAAGCGCCGGTGGAAACAGTCTCCGGCGCTTCGTCTTTCTCGGGTTCCAGACACAAAACGCAAACTCGTGTTAGTTTGGCATTGCGGGTTGCCACCTGTCGCTAATGGTGACGCGCTCTGCTCACAACAACCGAGTGGGGACGTAAGTGCATTCTTTATTGCAGAGAATCTAACTTCCCTCTGCTTCCTCTGTTCCTCTGCGTTTCAAAGGTTCTGGGTTTCCGAGCCTTACTTCCGCGCCGGAATGTCCTTCTCATCCAGCAGCGCAACGCTCTGGGCAGTCACCGTGCCCTCGCCGATGGGGAACATCACTCGCACATAGTTTCCCGCTTTTATGTCCGTGAGATGCGCCGGCTTGTTGTCTTTGGTAAGACGCGTATCCGCACCCACCTTCACCGTGATGTCCGGCCCGCCCGGCAGCGGCGAAAACGTAAGCAGATCTTTGGCGAGGTTTTTGACTTTGCCGGTCTCCATGCGGTGCGTCAGGCGGCCATAAACCTGCGGGGACTGCGCCACCGCTGACAGCGCCACCAGGGCCAACAGCAGCGACGCAAGAATTGCTTTCATTGGTCTCTCCTTGTACCTGGGAAAATTCGTCTAGAGGATAATTCGAGGGCGACTGTGACGCAAAACCTTTTCAAACGCCCCTGCTTGCTTCGTGTCTCCGTGACTCCGTGGTGAACTGGCTCTTTTACCCACACGTGTCCAAGCTCGCTCCAAAAACTCAAAACCCGCCGTTGCCGGCGGGTGCTTGGATGGAACACCTCAACTAATCCGTTTGCGCGAACCGGGTACAGTCCTGCTGTTCCATGCCGTGGAGTTTTGCCAGCAGATGATGATTTGCATCTGCCTGCAACTCTTTCGACCGCGTTTGCAGGCGAGTGATGGTCTGCGGATCAAAGATGCCAACTTGCTCCAACAGGGCCACGTGCTTGATTACGCGGGCAAAGGATGCGTTCAGGCGGGACAGCAGGTCATAAACGTGGGGTTTTTGGGCACTGCTAAAATCAGATACAGCCATTTGTTCCTCCAATACAGGAATATTTGGTCAGGGACGTGTTCCGTGCTACTAACACGGGCGCGTCCCGCTCAAGTTTATACGCTCCAGCACACCCTCAAGGCAACGAAAAAATTACGAATCGCAGAAAAAACTTCTGCCGTACGGTTATCGCGGTCAAACCGATCAG
>DATEJX010000199.1:0-4754 GCA_035277785.1 Candidatus Angelobacter sp.
ATTTCTTCGTAATCGTGCTTCTCTCTTTTCTTGCGCTGCTTGCTGGGCCGGCGTTTTTTCTTTTCCGGCTCCGGAGGCGCTTCCTCATGCCCCCAGGTTTCGTAAAGGACTCCAACCTTCATTTTCTCCATCCCATTTTGCTACCAGGATCAGGTTTGTACAAATTTTCCCCGAGTGATGTAGTTCATGGCCAGCGCGGTGGCATAGACAGTGATTTCCGTCAGATACTCTTTTTCACGTTGAAGATCCGCGCGAAGATTGAGTTCACTCACGCGGCTCTCAATGGATTCAACCAGTTTTTTCACGAGCGGCCGCTGCACGCCGGTCCAATACGTCAGCTTATCCACCAGCGACTTGCGGTTTTCTCGCAGCAGGTCAGCCGCGGGGCGCACACCTTTCTTGCGGCGAGGGCCGACCTTGAAAATATCTTCCAGGTCCGTGTCCAGCGGCAGATCACCGGGAGAAGGCTGCTGGCTAAGCGCCATCTCATAAAAATCGGCAACCGTGGTGTCCATCTCTTCCACGGTAATGTCCGTGCGGCCGCGCGGGCGCAACGGATCAATCTTGCCGAAGCGGCGCGCCATGCGGTTCACGTAGAGCAATTTGTCCATAGCGGGCCAGCCTTTGTAACGCTTGCGCCACCTGGATCCGGGAGTCAGCCAAACGGCAAACGTTTCGGCAAAATCTTCGTCGGGATGCTTCTGCGCGTACCAGCCTTCCATGTGGCGAACAAAGCGCCGCGAAAACGGAATGGGACGGTAGGCATCGCGATAAGGTTTGCGATATGGGCCAAAAAGCTGCTTCCATTCCGGGGTTTTATAAAGCTGGTAAGCGTAGTTGATGGCGTGGCCGGCTTCATGGCGCAGATACATCATGATCTGGCGCGAATCTTCAAGGTCATTCATTTCCTTTTCAAGACGCGCAAGCTTGGGATCGGCAAGATAAAACGGGATTCCAATGACGGGCTCACCGGAGGGACAGCCCCACTCGTCAGAGAGATAGCAAGCCGGGCGAAATTTTTTCAGGCCCTTGCGGTCGAGCTCGCGGTAAAGCTGCTGAACAAACCGCTCCAAAGGCGAACCTTCCAGACGAAGCCCGAGGTCACGGATGGGCTTCGTCAGGATCTCCTGAACCTCTGGAGGTGCTTTTTCAAAAGCTCGCAATCGGCCTCTCTTCTGGACCCGAGTTCCTGGGGACTGGAAGTAAGCACCAGCCAAGTGCAGACCGTTGCGCTTCCGGACAAAGATGTAAGAAGGTTAGCACAGCCGATATTGGCACAGGAGTTACTGAGGGCATACTGCGGCGGGCCGTAAGTAACTTCATTTCAACGGCTTCGCTGCATGGGGCGGCGGGACATCAGAGCGCAAAGTACTAAGATGGTTGCCCTGACCCCTCCTTGGGTAAAAACCCGTCACATCTCCGTGTGCTTTAACTGATGGCGCGCAATGGCATTCACGCTTCAAATGTGACTGCGCTCATCGCGTTCACTTAAGAATCCTGGGAGAATCAGGTCTTGCGGGAAGCCACAGTAAAAAAAGTCGTGCCTATCGGCTTCTCAGGGCCATGCAGCAGTACGAGACGTGAAACCATGGCAAGCAGGAACCTTTTTTCCGGCATTTTATTGGCGAAAGATCCTTTCGCAGCGGATGGGATCAGGAAGCTCTTTCAAGCGTACGGAGTTGAACTTCATCGCGCACAGACGGCCGCTGAAGTGAATGAGTGGGTACGCGTGCGAAGGCTGGACCTGATAATTTGTGACTATGATGTGCCCGGCGCACCTGATCTCGAATGCCTGCAGGCGAATACAAAATGGCGCGGCATCTCCATGGTGCTGGTCGGCGGACGGCAGGCGCGCTACATTCGCGGCAAGCGCATTCACTTTACGGTGACCAAACCATTCAACCTTGACGTCCTGGGCAAAGGGCTACGCGCGTCATACACCACCATGGCCAGTTCTCGATTTGCCGCCTACCGGCATACGCTGGCGTTGAAGCCGCTGGCTGGCACATTGCAGTATCGTGGTTTGCAGCGCGCGCTGTCGCACACTTCCATTGCCAATCTCAGCCAGACCGGTTTGTGTCTCGCCGGGCCAGAGCCTCTGCCGCAAGGCGGAACTGTAAGCGTCAACTTCTCCCTGCCGGAGAGCGAGCAATTGCTGCACCTGGTGGGAACCATCATCTGGTCAGACGCATCAGGCAAGAGCGGCGTGCGCTTCAACCGCGTTTCCGCAGATCAACAGAAGCGCTTGCAGCAGTCATTAAAAGCGCGGATGCCATGGAACCTGGGCGTTCTCGCTCCTCAGGAATAAAAGCACTCGCTGTCTGCCGATGATTGCAGGAACGCTGAAGTGCTAACCTTACCGTGGAATGCCCGCTTTGGAGGGAACCATGGAATCAACAACAGCACGGCAGTTGCTCCGTCACACACTGGCTACGCTGGCTTATCGCGCAGGCAAAGCGCTTCGGGGCGCTCCCGCAAGCTTTGCGCAATTTTCCAGTGGAGAGAAGGGCCGCACGCCGGGAGAAATTCTTGCTCATATGGGGGATCTGTTTGACTGGGCGCTCTCCATATCCAAAGGCGCGGAAACCTGGAAAAATTCAAAGCCTCTATCGTGGGACCGTGATGTCGAGAGATTCTTTCTCGCGCTGCAGGCTTTTGATGACTATCTTGCTTCCGATGCTCCGCTCGCATCGCCGGCAGAAAAGCTGTTTCAGGGACCGATAGCGGACGCACTCACGCACACCGGGCAGATCAATATGCTGCGCCGAATGGCAGGCTGCCCCATTAAAGGCGAAAACTACTTCCGGGCAGACATTACAGTCGGGCGCGTAGGATCCGAGCAGGCTGCCCCAACTCGGGAGTTTTAGCTCAGCATTATCTGAGCCTTCATCTTGTTGAAGACGCGTCATCTGGTAACTTTTCGGTCTGCTGGTGCGTATCCATCAAGATCAGGAAAGCCAATGACGGACTTTGAGAGTCTGTACAAGAGCTATGCGCCCCAGGTCCGCCGGTTTGTGTTGTTTCTGTGCGGCGACGCGGCTCTTGCTGACGACATCACGTCAGAGACGTTCGTCCGCGCCTGGATTGGACAAGGCAAGATTCGCGAAGCCACTGTCAAAGCTTATCTGTTCACCATTGCACGCAATCTCTATCGCGACAATCTTCGGCGCAACCGCCGCAATACAGAACTGGAAGACTCCATTCCGGATGAGTCTCCGGGCCTTGCGAATCGCACGGAGCACAAAGCCGAACTCGCCGCAGTGATGAAAGCCCTGCAGGAACTTCCGGAAATTGATCGTGCGGTACTGCTCATGCGCGCACAGGAAGAAATGCCCTATGAAGAGATTGCCCAGGCTCTGGAACTGCCCGTTACCACCGTAAAGGTCAAGGTGCATCGGGCGCGGCTGAAGCTGATGCAGGTGAGAGCAACTTTCCAGGAGGTGTCTTCATGAAGCTGGAACGCGACGTCATTATCGATCTGCTGCCGGTCTATTTTTCCGGTGAAGCCAGCGCCGCGACGCGTGCTTTGGTGGAAGACTATTTTCGCCAAGACCCCGATTTCGAGAAGATTGCGCGCGGCGCCAGCCGCCCGCTGGAAGCCCTGCAGCTGCCTGCTCCGGAGCCGGAGAAGGAGCAGGAAAAAGCAGCCCTGGAGTGTGCGCGCACTGCCGTGCAGACACGCGCGTCTTACCTGTGGCTTGCGATTTGCTTTACCGTTCTGCTGCTCTTGTTCAAAATACGCAACCACAAGCTGGTGTTCCTGATGTTTCAGGAGAAACCGACAGTAGGCATCGTCTTTGCCGCTCTTGCGTTCTTCTTCTGGTTCGGCTACTTCCGCACAAGAAGGCTGCGTGCTCCGCAGCCTCAGCGGACCGTGTTCCGTCGGCTGGCAATCTTCTATAGCTTGCTGCCGCTGCTATTCCGGATTCAAGACCACAGGATTATCTGGGTCTTTTTTAGCGACGATGCAATGGTGGGCAGCGTATTCATCGCCATCGCAGTCGTTCTCTGGATAGCATATTTCGTAATGCGATTTGGCGATTTCAAATTCCCCCTTCCGTTTACTGGCGGCCGTCTGTACGCAGGCGCGTGGCGAATCAAACGGAAGTGAGCTCTTCTAGCGTACCGCGCTACAAACCGGTGCTCAGGGATTCGTGGTGACTTCGCCAATATTCGCCACGGTGTCACCTTTTTTCATGGAAGGAACAGCACAGATGTATAAGACCACTCCGGCAGACGGCGCTTTCGCCTCAAACACAGTACGTCCGAAATAGTCAGTCACGTAGCCAATCGTCATTCCCTGTGCCACATAGGTTCCGCGCTGCACCAGAGGATAAAAAATGCCCGGCTGCTCACTCTCCACCGTGTCCACTTTGCCTATCCACACCGGATGCTGCAATGGAACTACACTTCCCGGCAGCATCTTGAGGTAGCGCATCACGTTCAGGCTGCCATTGACCAGGAGTTGCACGTCTTCGGCTTCCACAGTTCCGGAATGACCCGCCTCAACCGCGATGGCGGGCTTGCCGCGGGTATTTGCCGTGTTATCGAGATATCGCGAAGCATTCGGATCTTTAGGGCGATCGCTCCAGATGATGATGTGATCCAGGCCGAACGCCAGCACCATGTCACGCGTGATTGCGTCTTGTTTTTCATTCCCTGATTTGGGCCAATAGGCGTAAGGACGAAGATTTTCGTCGAGATCACCGCCATGATAATCAATCAGGTAATCACTACGCTCCACCACCTGCTTG
>DATEJX010000200.1:0-2707 GCA_035277785.1 Candidatus Angelobacter sp.
CCAAAGTTGGTGAAGAAGATGATCTCCCCGCTTGCAAAGCAAAGAAGAAAGGACGCTTGCGGGTTTAGCCCTCAGCGTCCATGTGTGAGAAATTTGGTTGCGGGGGGTGGATTTGAACCACCGACCTTTGGGTTATGAGCCCAACGAGCTACCAGGCTGCTCCACCCCGCAAATCAAGATTAACAGGGCGTCTACAGGTGGTCAAATGCGGTGCGCGTTTCGAACGTGATGATCGCAAGAATTTTAATCAGATGTTTCTGAGCCGGCACACCGCGGTGAGTCAATAAAGAAAGTCATCGTTCTACATGCACCAGAATCGTTACGGAGCTGTCTGAATTTGCTGCGCTGCTGGCGACGATGTGATAGTCACCCGGTGTGCCTCCAGCGTGATACGTGGCGTGATAAAGGAATTGGCTGCCGTGCACGGTCACGCCTGCAGGTTGAACGGTCCCGCCATAACTTTCCGCAATCTTCCAGGAGAGGCCTGCTCCGCCGTCGCCTTGCACCGAGACGGCGACCTGAGTGCTTGAGTTTGGGTCAACTGTGAAGCTGGTCCGTTGCGGAGCGAGAATGATCACGTGATTGGATTTTGCCGCGGATGGACGCATCCACAGCATTGCCGCGGCAATGCCTACGATCAGGACCAGAGCGATAACTATAAAAACACCCGGTTTCAGAGCCGAGGAAGACTGGCCCAGTCCTGTTGAGAGATCTTTTACTTCAGGTTGGGCAGCGGGATTTGAAGAGGCTGAATTTGCTGACGCTGAATTTGTGGCTGCCATCGCCGGCGCAGCCGCCGCCGACGGGGAGATCACAGAAGTTTTTCCCAATCCAGCAATAACCGGCGCATCCAACCCTTGCGCACTCACGCGGGCGCCGCAAGTAGTGCAGAACATGGCTTGGGGCTCAAGAATCGCGTTGCATTTTATACAACGGGAAATCTCCGGCGCCTTGCCTGTTGCTTCGGTTACGGTTTGTGTTTCAGTGGCAGCCGTTTGCGGCTCAGGAAGGCGCGCGCCGCAGTTGGTGCAAAAAAGAGCGCCAGCCGCCACGCTGGACTTGCAGACGCTGCAGGAGGTTACGTTCTGTTGATCCATGAAAGTGCATTCTGTAAAAGCTGACTGGGGTTGTCAATTACTTCTTGATTGATCAAGCGCCATTGCAGGCAACCGCGAAATTCGAGAGTGCGGCCCAGGCATTATTTAGGGGATAGGGCCTGTACGTATAAGTCAGGAAATTGCTTCTTCAGGTGCTCAACCTTGGGCGCGTCATTGAAATATATATAAGGATCGCTGGGATGGTGAGCAGCGTAATCCTGATGGTAGGCTTCCGCCGGATAAAATGCCTTTAGCGGGACCACCTGAGTGGCAATGGGACGAGAGAAAACTTTGGCTTTGTTGAGTTGCTGTACGTATGCCTCAGCTATCTTTTTCTGCTCCGGATTTGCATACGAGATCATGGAGCGATACTGAGTCCCGGTGTCAGGACCTTGCCGGTTAACCTCGGTTGGGTCATGGGCCACGGAGAAGAAGACACGCAGCAGTTCGCCGTAGGAAATTTGCGAGGGATCATACACCACGCTCACTGATTCGGCGTGCCCGGTATCGCCATCACTCACCATCTCATAGTGGGCTGTTGAAGCTTCTCCGCCTGTGTATCCGGACGTGGCGGAAATTACTCCCTTCACATGTTCGAATACGGCTTGAATGCCCCAAAAGCATCCCCCGGAAAGAACCGCAGTTGCTTGTCCTGCGGTTTTTGAAAGCGGGACATCAACAGCGGGAGCAGGCAGGGGAGAAACACTTCCCGCATGCGCCTGGCGGCAGGCGACCACCGAAGCTAAAGCCGCAGCAAAAACCAGAGGTGTAATTTTGCGCAGATTTCGCGGAGTCATGTTTCCCTCCAAATAGACTCTTACTTCTTCACAAACTTCATGGACGCCGAGTTCATGCAATATCGCAGCCCGGTGGGCCGAGGACCATCAGGAAATACGTGGCCCAGATGCGCGTCGCAACGGGGACAGGACACGGCAATGCGGCGCATCCCGTAGGTGTTGTCTTCAATGGTCTTTACGTTTTCTTCGGCAATGGGAGCCCAGAAGCTGGGCCATCCAGTTCCGGATTCAAACTTGGTATCGGAGTCAAACAGTGCAGTACCACAGCAGGCGCAGCGAAATATCCCTTTGTCGTGAAGATCCCAGTATTCTCCGGTAAAGGCGCGCTCCGTGCCTTCATGGCGCGTTATCTCAAACGCCTGAGGTGAAAGCTGCTGCCACCACTCCTCATCGCTCTTCTTCACCTTGGGAACTGTTGCTGTACTCTGGCGCTCTCCGGCATCGGAGAACTCTACTATGGTCACATCCTCAGCTGTCTTGCTGCCCGTTTGCTTCTCTGAAATCTCACTATTGCTCATGAATAAAAGTATATTCCCCCGGAATAGGTACGCAGAAGGCGGGGAAACGGATTGGTAGGGCAGACCGGAAAATCTCTGCCGGAAAGCTGAAAAAAGACAGAGTTACCGGACAGGAAGTTTCCTTTCTGATTTTGCGGGAATCTGGTTGTATGAAAGCCGTTTACGGCTTGGATTCTTGAATACTCGCTGTATTGTTCTGTCGCACAGTGAACTTTACATCCGGATAGGTCGCTGCAATCTTCAAATTTCCGCCAAGCGAGAGAGATGCAGGAGCTTTCAGTTCTGCAAGCCGGTG
>DATEJX010000201.1:0-11823 GCA_035277785.1 Candidatus Angelobacter sp.
GGCTTTATGACTACCCTTTATTTTGTCAGCGTTACACTTAACCTTCACCACTGTAAGCGAAGAACGGGCTATTCGGTCTAAGCTAAACACCTGATCTCCTCATTCCCGAGGCGGATTGTCATTGACCTGAGGCGGCGGGTCGGCCAACGGGTCTGCGGCAATGGCGATGGCGGGAACAGGATAGACAAGACTTCCACCAGTGCTGCCTCCCGGCAGCGGAGCCGCAGGAGCCGCAACGCTCAAAACGTAAAAATTGTTCGCGGGCGCAGGATCAAGTCCGGAAAAGCTGATTCGTGCACGCATAACGACGCTGCTGGTTATAAGCGGCGTGGCCAGGTTGATGCTCCAGCTTTGCCCATGCGGCAACAGTGCCAGCCTGCAGATCACGCGGATCTGGTTGGCCAGAGGCAATGCCCTGGTACATGTTCCACCTAATGCGGCTGAGAGAGAGCTTGGCGAGATGCTGACAGGGACTGACTGCATGAAGACTACGTTGGTCGCATCGGTCGCGCCGAGGTTCTGGATTTGCCAACTGATGGTTCCCTGATTGCCCGAGCCGGTGTACTGGCCAGAAAGTGCCAGGTCGGTGACAGCCGGAGGCGCAGGAGTGGGCGTGGGGCTCGGCGAAGGCATAGGTGTTGGAGTTGGCGTGGGGCTGGGAGGAGGGGGAGGCGCTTGAACATTCGTGGTTACGCTCGCGCTACCTGCGGATGGAAGGGTCAAAGCCAGGCGATTGCCTGCCGCGTCGAGGACCTGAATGGACGCGCTGTTGGTCACCGTGGCGCTCAACGCCTGCGTAATGCCGACGGCCAGTGTGCTGCCGGGATTCAAAGTTCCCAATGAGCAAGTGACCGTAGCCGGTGTGGTGCAACTACCCTGGCTGGGAATGGCGGCAAGAAGAGTAGCCGCAGCGACAGAGAAAGAGTCGGTCATATTTACCTGCGGAACCGGGATGCTGCCGTGGTTGGTGATCAAGATCTGATATCCCACGGTAGAGTTGGCAGGCACCGCAGTGGGCCCGCTGATGCTGACAGAAACATTCACTGCTGCCGGTGGAGATGGTGGAAGCGGAGATGTTGGCGTTACGGCATTCGACTGCGCCGAATTAGCGCTGTTCCCGACCGCGTTGGTGGCGAGCACAACGAATGTGTAGGTTGTGCCATTGGTCAATCCTGTAAAAACAGTTGACGTGGCCGGCACAGCCACCTTCACGCTAAGTCCGGTTGACACTCCTGCCGCCAAAGCAGAAACGGTGTAAGTGCTGATGGAAGATCCGCCATTTGAAGCCGGTGCGGTCCAGGAAATACTGGCAGATCCGTTCCCGGGTTGCGCAGTCACGTTGCTGGGCGGATCCGGGACCGACAGTGTTTGTGGGGTGACCGTGTTGCTGGGCGTGGAAAATTGGCTTGTGCCCACATTGTTGCTGGCCGCTACGGTGAACTGATAAGCGACCCCGTTGGTAAGGCCGGGCACAACTGTGTTTGAGGGCACAGTCGGAGAACCCGCAGGCGGACTGATAATGACATCCGGAAGCAGCGCTCCATCTCCGGCAAAAGAGTTTCGCACGGTAAAGCTGGTTACTGGCTGTCCATCGGCTGCGGGACTCCAGCTCAGTGAAGCCTGGCCATCGCCCGCCGTGGCTATCACATTGGTGGGAGCGCCGGGCGCTGCAGGAACTATTTGCGGCTCCTGTCCAACGAGCCACCAATGTCCTTGTGCGTTTACTTTGCCTGCGGTTGCGTCATCCGCTGCGTAGAGGAACTGATTGGTGGGATCAAGCGCCATTCCACTCAGGAACTGGAAGCCGGTGGCGTAGTCAAGCGTCACTTTGAGGTTGAGGGTATCCACCAGAGTGATGCTGCCCGGCTTGCCGACAAAAATATTTCTCCCGTTCATCAGCGGGTACACCTGGTCAGTGATGACATACGTTGGCGACGCAGTTTGTGGGACCAGAATGCTGGTGGCCTGACACGGCGTGTTGCCCGTGCCCGGTTGCATACAGAAATCGGCCCCGATCATGATCCAGGCGGAGAGACCATCGCCACCATAGAGGTCATGCCCGATAAAACCGAGGCCGAAATTTTTGCGGTTGTCCGGCGTGGTGCCGATGATCTGCACATTGGAGCACGGCAAAGGTTCGGTTTGAGGAGAAGAGATGCGAAGGATATTGCCGCTGGCCTTGAAGCCAATGTAGAGGCTTCCATCGGGACCGAGCACCGCAGAATTGGGAATATTGCCGGGAATACCGCAATCGGCGGGAAGTTGCTGGGCCACAGGAACCGCGCTGCCACCTAAGACCTCAGTGTGGAGCGCATCAATGGCGCCGTGGCCGCCGTCGCCGTCCGGCAGATAGTGCAGGCGGAAGATGCCTTGTGTGTTGGCCTGCATGTCGACCGCGTAAATCAAATTGAGCAGCGGATCAAACGCAAGTTCGCCGGGCTTGAATTGAACACCGGCGACAAAAGCCAGACATGTATTGGGATTGAGCGTGTGCGGGCCGGGCGTATCCACATCCGGATCAATGCGGCAGAGTCCGAAGCCGCCCTCATCGCTGGTCCAGAGATGCCTGTAGGCTTTGCCCGTGTCAGGGTTGATGGCCGTGCTGGAAAGCACTACGCCGCCGATGGGTTCAGTAACGCCGGAGGCAAATTCAGTGAGAGTTCCTGCGGGACGGCCGCCATTGGCGGGACCGTTGCCCAGCGCCCACCAGCGACCTTGCACAGGAAATTTTCCGGCCGTGGGATCATCCGCCGCATAGATAGAAAGATCAGTGGGATCAATGGCCAGGCCGCCCAGAAATTCAAAGCCCGCGGCATAGTCCTGCGTCGCCTGCAGAGTGACCATATTCAGCAGCGTGAGGCTGGCGGCTGTGGCCACATAAATGTTGGTGCCGCCGGTATCGGGATAGATCTGGTCTGTCATGACAAAACTCGGCGCTGCGGTTTGCGAGGTAAGGATGCTGTGTCCGCGACAGGGGTTCTGGCCGTTTTGCGGCGTCATGCATTGGTCGGCGCTGCTGATGGTCCACAGTGCCAGGCCATCACCGCCAAAGAGATCATGGCCAATCCATCCCAGGCCAAAGTTTTTTGACTGATCGGCGGTGGTTCCGATGAGCTGGATGCTGCTGCAGGGCAGCGGATTGGTCAGGGGCGAATTAATGCGGACGATATTTCCGCTCGCTTTGAACCCTATATATAGGTTGCCGTCCGGGCCAAGGGATGCGGAATTGGGAATGCTGCCGGGAACGGTGCAGCCGGAAACTGCGACAATCCCACCGACGCCCCCACCACCTCCGGTCGCGGCTGCACCAGCAAGAACCTCCTGATGAAGGAGATCGAGGCCGCCATGGCCGCCGTCAGCACTGGGAACAAAGTGGAGACGATAGACACCGTTGCTGTTGGTCTGCAGATTCACTGCATAAATATTGTTGGACGCAGGATCAAACGCGAGTTGTCCCGGCTTGAAGGCTGCCCCGCCGACAAAAGGTAAACAGGTGTTGACATTGACCGCATGCGGCCCCGGCGTGTCGACATCAGGATCAAGCCGGCAAAGGCCGAAGCCTCCCTGATCACTGCTCCACAAATGGCGATAGGGTTTCTGGGTCTGGGGATTAATGGCAGTTCCGCTCAATACGAGCCCGCCCAGCGGCGAGGTAACTCCCGTGGCAAACGGTGTGCCTGTCGTTGTTTGTGCCATGGCGTTGGGATTGGAGATTCCGGTAAAGAGCGCCACGGAAATGGAAACCCTGGCTGCCAGATTGGTCATCACGTTGATCCAGGGTTTCAATGAAGCAACAAAACTGCCGTCAGACTTGCCCGCAAGATTCAGCATTTCATCATCCTCAAGAGGTACCGCAAGTTCAGCTCGCTGGGGGTACCAGCCGCTTCTGGCGCATGCTCCGGAAGCGGAGTGCATTGCGAAAGCTCCAGCGCGATTTACAAATCGCAGCTGAACTGAAGCAATGAATTGTGAGTATTCGTTACACTGATGTTTCTGGCGGGAACTGGTCTTTACAATCTGCCAGCGCGTGGTGGACCCGGGGGAACATCAAAAAGGCCGCGTGTGGCCGAATTATGCCAATCAACTAAAAATGTCTAAGCTCTAAGAACTCCTGCACGATGCCGCTTTATTTGTGTGCGCGATAAAGCTTGAAAGAAACGAAGTTGGATGATGCCGAAGGCGAGATAGCTCTGGAACCATCCAACTTCAAAGTCCTGCAAGTTACACAAATGGGGCCCTACAACATCCTGGCCGCGCTCCAGGAATCCTTTGATCGCCCGCGCATGCGGGCGGTTACGAATGCGAAAGAGTATGAAGCAGAATTTGGAATGAAACTGGGCAGCTTGTCTGTCCGAGTGAACAAGCCGTAGCCGCCCGGCTTCAAGCAGTTCGACGTATTGTTTTTGATCCGAGCCGTACCAATAAGGCCAGTAACAGTCACCATCATCATTGATCCGTAAGCATCCCTGAACGCCGCCGCGAATCTGAGGTCGCTACGAAGAACGGGGCGCTTGTGTCCGCGCCAAAAATTTAGTTAGTGTTCAACCAATTCAAAAACTGAAAATTCTCATTTCAGCTACTTCTGAAACTGTTGTTTTCAGTCTTGATGTTTTTTGGCGGGGACCGGTCTGTGGTGTCTGACCAGCGCGTTGGGAGCCCGGAAGAACATCAAAAGCTGTGATGGAGAGAGAATCTGCTTTGGAGATTAGAGGGGAATTAATGCTCGATTAAAAGTCTTAATAGACTAAGAGTTATTTCTTTCGCGCATGGGGTCGTGCTCAAGCGGGTGTAATGCGGGGAGTATACAACACAAAAGGCAAGAGAGGTTGGGTAAATCTAAGCGGGAGGATTTACCCAACCTTCACGCTCCAGCAATCAACACGGCACAACTCGCAAAAAACCTGTCCGTCGTACAGGGAGAAGGCCAGTCCGTCATTGCAGGAAGACCGAGTGAGACAGTATCCGCATAAGCAGCATGTGGATGCTGTACAGCTTTTGCCTTGGAATGCTGCCAGGATGCTGGTTGGCATCCTGGCAGCGGTTACTGCAGGTTATTTAGGTTGAATGTTCACGCTGAACGAGTTGTTGCTCGGCTGCGGATCGTTTGCACCCGAGGTGGTCTTGCCCGTGGTACCGAAGGTGCCGGCGACCGAGGTCGTGACGTTGTAGGTCACGATCATGGTCTGGCCTCCAGGCAGGCTGCTGGTAATGCAATCCAGAGTCTGACCTTGCGTTGGGGTAGCCGGAGACACGGAGCATCCGCCGCCCTGATTGGCACTCAAGCTGCCAGGTACCAGGGTGAACGAGATCGGCAGGATGGCTTCGAAGCTGACGTTCGGAGCGGTCGCGTTGCCGGTACTGTTCTTGATCTGCCAGGTGAAGAGGTCGCTTGCACCAACTGACGGGCCACCGTTCTGGGCTGAACCGGTGATCTGGATATCAGCCGAGACGTTGTTGGTTCCGGAGTTGATGTTCACGGTCTTGCTGGCAGTGTTGTTGGTGAGGCTCGGGTCCTGGTTCAGGACGTTGCCTGAGAGGTCGCGTAGCGTGGCCGTGGCCGAGTTGGTCATGGCCGAGGTGCCGATAGCGATCGTCAGGTTCACGGTGAGGCTGCCGCCGGCCAGCATTCCGCCGAAGGTGCAGTTGAACTGCGCTCCGGAGACGCCGCAGGCGCCCTGCGTGGTGGTAGCCGAGACGAAGTTCCCGGGCAGAGAATCCGCCAGGGTCACGTTGGGGGCATCGCCCGGACCGAGGTTGCTCACAGTGATGGCAAAGGTCACAAATGATCCGGCATTGACAGAGGACGGACCGTTCATGGTTACAGCGATGTCCTGAATATTCGGAGCCGCCGGGGTAACCGCGTTCGAGGGCAGCGAGTTCGCGCTGTTACCGGCAGCGTTGGTCGCTATCACAACGAAGTTATAGGTGGAACCGTTGGTCAATCCAGTGAAGTTCACACCGGTTGTTCCAGCGGAGGCGCTCATGTTCGCCACTGCCGTGGTTCCGTTGAGCTGGGCGATCACTGTGTAGCCAGTGATGGGCAGTCCACCATTGTTGGCAGGAGCCGACCAGGCAACCTGGGCTGACTTGTTTCCTGCCGTGGCAACGACGCCGGTGGGTGCATCAGGAGCGGTGGGAACAAACGGGGTAAAGGCCGCACTGGCAATGGAGAACTGGCTGGTTCCAAAGGTATTGGAAGCCGCCACCAGGAATTGCACAGCCGTGCCAAGAGGCAAGCCGGTGACCTGGACAGAAGTGGGAACAATACCATTGGATCCCGCCGTCACATTGACGTCCGGTACAACCTGAGTAGTGCCATCCGAAGCAAGCACGGTACGCACAACATAGCTGCTGAGTTGCTGGCCGTTAGCCTTCGGCAACCAGCTCACGTTGGCTGCGCCCGTGGTTGCGCCTGGAGGGGTCGCATTGCTTGCTGTAACGTTGGTGGGAACTCCCGGAGGAGCGCCCGCCGGGACCTGTGGAACAAGTTGGTAAACGGAACCGGCGCCATTAATTGCGCCCTGCGTGCAGTCCACGCCGAGGTATACGGTTTCATTGGCCAGGTCCGCCGGGTCAATGATGCCGCCCGTAATAAAGCAGAAGCTGCCGCCAAATTGCGGCTGTACGGAAATATTCTGCACGTCCGTAGCGTTCAAAACACGGACAGCGCCGCTGAGCGTCATGGCCACAAGTGAGTTCCCAATATAAGGAGTGTTGGGACCATCGTAGGTGAAGTCGCTGATGATTCCGGCCTGGGGACCGGGCGCGAAGGTACCAAGAATTTCCGTGCCTACACCCTGTACTGGACCGCAACGAACAAAGCCGTTGGCCGCTGTATTGCACTGGTCAGCGTTCTCCAATATCCAGGGGCTGATGTTATCAGCGCCGAACAGCGTGTGCCCGATCCAGGCCAGACCGAAGGTGTGTCCAGCCGCGCCGCCGTTGCCCAAACGGGCGTCAGCCGCGAACATGGGGACATCGATTTGAGCGCACTCGGAATCGAGGGCGGGATTGAAGGTGGCTGGATGAGGAATGCGCGCGATTTCTCCATCACGCATCCACCCGATGTACAAGTTGCCATCCGGGCCGAGCGCGGCCGCAGACATTGTTTCGGGAACCGCGCCGGTGCGTGGATCTACCACGACCGGGCAGCCGCCTGCAGCGTTGCGGGTAGCCTGCGCGCCCATGAGAGATTCCACGTGGATAGGATCAATGCTTCCCTGACCGTTATCACCCGCCGGATCGTAGTGCATGCGGATGACGCCGTTTGCGGTCCGGGGAATGTCAGCCGCGTACAGCGTTTGCGTGGTGGCGTCGTAGGTAATCTGCTGCGGGGCAAAGCCGCCGGCCTGAATGAAGCCGATGCAGGTCCGCTCAATATTGTTAAAGCGTCCGATGCCGGGCGCGGGTTGAGTGGTATCAGGATCATCCACTTCAGGATCGATACGGCACATTCCGTTGCTCTGGTCGCCGTACCAAATGTGGCGCACCGGCTGGCCGGTGAACGCGCTGATAGCAGTGCCGCTCAGAATCACGCCAGACGAAGGCGCGGTCAGAGAAGAAAGGCCAAATTGCTGCCAGTCCGCGGTGCCGGCCCACAGCGTGGTGGTAACCGGCGTATTCAGTTGAGTTACGTTCTGCGCGCCCGCTGTTACTGCGAACGCAAGAAGGATGACCACACACAGAAATCCATAACACATGGATACTTTGCGGGCTATCGGCTGCGAATACTGTTTCTCGGTCAAGAGTCTCATAGATATCCGTCTTTCTCGTTCGGAAGCGAGAGCTTCAAGGAACGATGGCAAAGGAGCCAGCCGCGGGTGTCGCCGTACATTCAGGACGAGTCATCCACGCGTGCTAACTCAGGGCTTTTAAACAAGTGACTCACGGCTCTCTACGTGGCGCAGCCGCGTGCCAGTTCTTTTCAGCAAAGGAAAGACGGGAACGGTGAACTCGTAAATCGTGCGGGAACCGATGCCAGCCTGACCTTTGAAGGTGCTGAGTTTTCTTTGGAGACTGGACCAGGAGAAATGAGTAGATGAGCATCCTACGCCAGTCTCGTCGTTCAGCTACCAACTAGCGCCGTGCCCGATTTACCGTCGTGTGTGGTAGGAAAAGCTTTTTAGTTTTTGATCCTCAGAGAAGAAGCCCGCAAAAGTCCGCCACTCTGAAGCGCGCCAATACTAAGACCAAACTCAGCACTCGCGCAAGAGAAAAATGCACTTATCTAATTAGGAGCGCATTAAGTTAAGATTAAAAATTTTAATGTGTTCTGGCGAGTTGGCTTTATCCCACTTAAGTCTCATTAAATCAATGTATTTTCCCCTTTACAGCCTACATTCTTAATAAATACAGCAGTGACAAAAACCATGCTAGGATGGCGGAAATCTTAAGCTCTTTTCCGAGAAGGGAAATACGGTTATGTCAGGAATCTTTTTAGGCGCGTTGCTGGTGATTGGAATGGGCCAGATGCAGGCAACAACACAGACGGTATCCGCGGCGGCGCCGGAAGCGAACCCAGTAGCTGCGTCAAAAGGAACGGTTGCTGCTCAAAAGAAGGAGCTGTCACCTTCCAGTCCGGTGATCACAATTCACGGACTTTGCCAGGGCGCAAAAAGCGCCAAGGCTGCAACTGGCGCCTGCACCACAACGGTGAGCAAGCAAGAATTTGATTCTGTGGTCAACGCGCTCAACGCCATTGGGCCGCAACTGCTGGCGCCGCAGAAACGAATCGTAGCGGAAGGTTACGCGAACATGCTGGTGACCTATGACGCAGCCATGCAAGCGGGCATTGAGCACGATCCGCGTTTTGCTGAAGTGATGCGCCTGGCGCGGATGCGCGCAATCGGTGATATGTACAAAGCCTTTCTGCTGGAGAAGGCAAGCAAGGTATCTGAGAAGGAAATAGAAGGCTATTACAACAGCAATCTTCCCGCCTTTGAAGAGTTGACCATGCGCAGGGTGACTCTGCCACGGTACAACGAGAAGAACCTGAAAGACGATGCGTTTGCCGCCAGGGCACGAAAAGTGGCGGAGGATGTGGAAGCGCTCGCGGCCAGGGGAGAAGATATCGACAAGCTGCAGAACGAGGCATTTGCGACGCTGGGAGTAAAGAATCCGCCCAAAACAGTCATGGGGCCGGTGCGGCGGGGACTCTATGCGCCGGAGCAGGAAAAACAGATCTTTGCGCTCAAGCCCGGTGAGGTAACCAGGATCATTGAGCAACCTTCAGCGTTCATCATTTTCAAACTTGAGAGCCGTGAAATGCTGAAATTGGACAGCGTAAAGGACGAAATCAAGCAGACGCTGACACGGCAACACATGGAGAAGGCAGAGCAGGCGAAAAAGGAAGTCATCAAGGTGGACTACGATGAGAACTATGTTGGACCCGCGCCCAAATCCGCCTGGATGCCGGCGAGCGAACTCAAGGGTGATAAGCAACAAGGCAAGCCCGAAGCTACGGCTCAGTCGCAAGAGAAATAAGTTCAACCGACCACACTGCTAAGCCGGGAAGCAACGATGCTTCCCGGCCTTTTTGCGTTTCGACGTCTTTAACCGCTTTCCATTTTTTGCCATTTTGCCAGCTTCTCTCACAGCCAACAGCTGGTAGTTCTGCCAGTTCTCTTCACTTCTCCTCATTTCATAAATTTGCCAGCAGCATCGCCTGGGTCTGCCAGTAGCCGGGCGGCTGGGCCTTGCTGCGCACCCGGCAACAGATGAGTAGTCCGGATCTAAATTCTCAGCGCTCGTCTCAACTCCATGAAGTGAAGTGGTCGGCAGCTGACGAGACGCGGGCCCTGATCCAGGACTTTTCAATCGTGGTCGGAGGTCCGGTTTATGACTTTCTGCTGCGGATTGGGCTGCTGCGGCTCGGACTGCCAAATGTCCTTCGCAGAATCGCGGTCCTGGTCGCCCTGACGTGGCTGCCTCTTCTTTTATTTTCGTTGATTGACGGAGTTGCCCTCGGCAGCCGCGTGAAAATACCGCTGCTTCTGGATTACGCGATGTATGGCCGGTTCCTGCTGGCGCTTCCGCTGCTTTTGCTCGCGGAAGTGGGAATTGATCCGGCGATTCGAGTGGCCGTGAAAGCGTTCGTTGATGAACGCATCGTTCAGGAGAGTGACCTTGCAGACTTCGAAGCAGTGCTGCGCCGGACGCAACGATTGCGGGATGCGGTTCTTCCCGAGCTGCTGCTGCTCCTGCTGGCGTTTTTCCCGATATTTGTCTTTCGCCATGAGTGGCAGCAAGGCGCGGTTGCCACCTGGCATTCAACAGCTGCGGGGCTGACCCGGGCGGGATGGTGGTATGCATCCGTCAGCACGCCTTTGCTGCGCTTTGTCATCTACCGCTGGGCGTTTCGCTATGTCGTCTGGATCGCGTTACAGTGGAGGATCAGCAGGCTTCCATTGCATCTGTTACCCACGCATCCAGACCATGCCGCAGGCCTGTATTTTCTCAGTTTTCCTCAGCTCCGCTTTGGGGTTCTGTTTTGTGCGCTGGGATGTTCATTTGCCGGCCAGATATTGAACACGGTCACACACGAAGGAGCGTCGCTGGCATCGTTCAAGCTTTTGATGATTGCTTTTGTGGGGATCGCGGTCATGCTCAACCTGTGCCCTCTGTTGCTATGGGCGCCGAAGCTGATAAAGGTCCGCAGGAAAGGATTAAGAGAATACGCGGCGCTCGGCAATCGCTATACCGAGGAATTCGATCGCAAGTGGGTGCATTTCTCCGTACCGGCGGCGGAGCCGCTGCTTGGAACCTCAGACATACAGTCAATGGCCGATCTTGCCAACAGCTACGCGGTTATCCTGGATATGTCGATCGTGCCGATCTCGAAACGCCTGATCGTGCAGCTGGCCATTATTGCCGGCGCTCCGCTGATTCCGGTGGTTATCGCGGTTACCCCAATCAATGATGTGGTGAACACCGTTTTCAAGATGGTGGCGTGAGGCAATCAGCAATTGGCAATTAGCAATTGGCGATTAAGGTGTGCCACGCCTAACGGCGCTTGGAATCTGTTTGGACGAAATGTGAGGCCCGACGGCAAAAGCAGCCCAAAGTTCCAGGAGCCGGGAAGACCTAACCCGAAATCATGAGCACGATTTGTCGACATGGTAGGCTTGTACCACCCTGGCCGCCCAAAATGCCCACCATCCTGTCGATTTGCCAAAGTTCCGCATTGAGTGAAACCCGGCGACTCCTGCTTGCGGCACGGGGATACGACGTTGTGGTCGTCACCGACGCTCGCGAACTGGACAAGATCGGGGCTGCTCCGAGTTGCGCCCTAGTGGGCATAGACATTGAGCCAAGAATGAAACGGGCTGTGGCCGGCCTGCTCGATCAGCACTGGCCCGGCATTGCAATGCTGGAGATCAATGTGACCCATCCCGAGATCGAAGGCGCAGCCTGTGTCGCGTCTGACGTTCCAGAAGAAGTTCTGAACGCTCTCAACGATCTTCTGGGGCCAAGGGGCCGAAGATACTCAGAGCACCTCCGTCACCAGACACAGGGCATTGTGGAGAGAGCGAGGCACGCTGTCCGGCGATCCCAAGAGCTTGCGGCCAGGGTTGCGAAAGAGATGGCCAAATCCACACGACTGGTGCGGAGAGTGCGGCGCAAAAAAGAAGGCAAATAGTTAATTCCCTGCACCCGTTGTGCGCCTGCGTTGAGCAAGCCATACTTCGGCTGAAACCAGACGAATCAATCGGGTCTCACTTTTCAGGATTCAGCAAAGCATTGTTTACGGCCTCTACAAGAGCATCTGGCCCGTCATTCGCTTCCACCGCGTATTCAGCCTGAGGAATTGGAGAGTCGCCGTGC